>NZ_JAKRFG010000018.1:0-56862 GCF_022348135.1 Halomonas sp. McD50-4
AGGTGGATAGGCTTTCACCCATAGCGGATGGCTCTCTTGGTTCAGATTCTTGGCGGAACACACTGAATTTTCAAGAGAATACCATCCGCTATCTTCGTTTTCGGGCCGGCCTCATGAATAAGCCGGGTGGATGGTTGATGGGCTTTCATGGTACTTGGCCACCAGCTCGCTCATCACTTCTATCGGATATTTAAAATCAAAGCAGCTAACGCCTCACTGCGGTATTGCTTAGTCATGGTCATGTACCTCCGAAAACAGCCCCTTTTCTATCATCGCTGTTAGGTGCGCATCCGATAGTGACAGGATGTGTTGAGCAGCCTGTTTGAAAGCCTCCTCTTCCTCATCACTGATGTTGGCCTCTTGGCTTTTGGCGAACTCATACATGAAGAGAGCACGGCTCTCCTGTCGTTAGAGAATGATGGTGCGGTGGCCCCGATTTGGCACGATAAGACAGCGCCTGGAACAAGGAAGTCAGCGACCACCTGCCTTGTTATCTTTTAGTATAGCTGCGCATGAACGAACTTGGACGTTCGATCCATTGAAACGAAGAGATAGGCCTTGCCTTCGCCTGTCTGGATATCGCTAATATCGATATGCAAATAGCCGATAGGGTAATGTTTGAAGAACTTTTTCTCGCGCGTTGCTTCGCCAGCCCTAGGCCGCTGACTAGTACCGTGGCGCTGGTAGAGTCGGTGCAGACTTGACCGTGTCAGCGATGTGGAGCGAGCTGCTTTGGGTCCCATACGCACAACTTCGACAGAGGTCCGGCTGCGCCACTTGCGTACGGTTTTAGGGTTAATGCCGTAGCGTCGACTTAACGTCGCGACCGACTCCGTCGATCGCTGTATGTCTTCTCGGATGGCGTGCGTGGTCGTGGCGCGTTGATGAAGTACCTGAGCCATGGATCCTCCGCGGACAAGGTTTCATACCATAAACCACCACACCCCAGGACCAAACACCTAGGCTTATTTTATTCCTTTATAATTAAAACAAAGTGATTATAGAAAAGAAGACTCTTACTCAGTTGGGGATATCGTTAAGCTGACATCAGGTGGGTAAGTTATGACTATCAGATAGTTGACGATAAATTTGGATAGATAGTGTACAGGTAGCTAGAAGTGTCAGTGGTTTGCTGGGAAGGTCGCTGATGACGCAACGTGCGATACGACCTCAACTGCTAATCGTCGCACGCGCGCCGGGCGTGTGGCGCTACCGCCAGAACTACCGCGCGTTGAGGTGGTGCATGAACTGCCCGATAACGATCACCACTGCCACAAGGACAGTGCCGCGCTAAAGATAATCGGTGAAGAGGTCATTGAGAAACTGCACGGGTTGCCTGCCCGGATCGAGGTGACCCGTCATGTGCGCCGCAAATATGCCTGCCCGACGTGCGAAGAAGGCATGAAGACCGCCCCCGCGCCGCCGGCCAAGCTGTTTTGCCTAAAAGCAATGCCAGCGCCACGCTGCTCGCCTCTATATCGCGACCGCCAAATACCAGGACGCACTCTCCCCTGATCGAACGACACAGCGGCTACCTCTTAGCAGCGCGCCTACCGAAGATAACGGCCACTGAAACTGCCAAGACGATGATCCGGTTGTTAGAACCACGCCGAGGCGCAGTGCAGACCATCACCTTGGATAACGGTTCTGAATTCGCCGAGCACCGACAGTTACTAAGACCGTCTCAGCCAAGATCTGTTTTTGTGACACGTACCACTCATGCCAGCGTGGCACCAATGAAAATACGAATGGCCTGATTCGCCAATATTTCCTGAAAGGGACTGACTTTCGAACCTTGTCTGACACAGAGCTAAGAAGAGTGGTCGATAAGCTGAACGATAGACTAAGAAAGAGGCTGAGATACCGCCCCCAGCCCAGGTGTTATTAAGTGAATACTTGGAGAACAACAAACCGCGGGTGCTGCACTTATTAGTTTAATTTAGGTGTTGCGCATGGACAAGGTTTGTAAAAACCTTTAACAATCTGCGTTAGGCGTCCTCTTCTGGTACCTGTACAGCTACAGCTTTGTCTTCGCCCTTGCGCTGCGCGACTGGCATCAGTTGGCGACGTATTTCAGCTTCAATCTCGTCTGAGATTTCCGGATTGTCTTCTAAATACTGCGCAGCATTGGCCTTACCTTGACCGATTTTTTTGCCTTTATAGCTGTACCAGGCACCGGCTTTATCGACCAATTTACACTGCACGCCAAGATCGATGACCTCACCAGCATGATAAATCCCTTTACCGTAAATAATCTGGAATTCCGCCTGTCTAAAGGGCGGCGCCACCTTGTTTTTCACCACTTTAACACGAGTTTCGTTACCAGTGACTTCGTCACCCACTTTTACCGAACCAGTGCGACGGATATCCAAGCGCACGCTGGAGTAAAATTTTAACGCGTTACCACCGGTGGTAGTTTCAGGAGAACCGAACATCACACCGATCTTCATCCGAATCTGGTTGACAAACACGACAAGACAGTTCGCGTTTTTTACGTTACCAGTTAGCTTACGCAGAGCCTGGGACATTAATCTTGCTTGCAAGCCAACATGGGAGTCGCCCATTTCGCCTTCGATCTCCGCCCGCGGCACAAGCGCTGCGACAGAGTCGATGATGATCAAGCCAACAGAGTTGGAGCGAACAAGCATGTCAGTGATTTCAAGAGCCTGCTCACCAGTATCTGGCTGAGAAACCAACAATTCATCCAAGTCAACGCCTAGCTTTTCAGCGTAAACTGGATCTAGTGCGTGCTCTGCATCAATAAACGCCGCGCTTAAACCTTTCTTCTGTGCTTCGGCCACCAGCTGTAAACAAAGTGTGGACTTACCTGCACTTTCTGGGCCATATATCTCGCAAATTCTGGACAATGGTAGCCCGCCTATGCCAAGTGCAATATCGAGACCCAGAGAGCCCGTAGAGATCGCAGGCATTGGGCCCGCTGACTCATTCATTTTCATAACAGCACCTTTACCGAACTGACGTTCGATCTGACTCAACGCGGCAGACAGGGCCTTTTTGCGGTTCTCATCATTCATGATCTTTCTCCAAAAAATGCTACATAATTAGGCGAGCTTGCTCTAAATTGTACTGGTACAAAATTAAAAAATATTTATTAAAGCATTGCGGAGCTGTTACTCACTCACTCGGTTAGCTTGTACCATTTTTTCTAGTACCAATTAAAAGATTTCGACGACGCGACCAAACGGCAAACCACCAATTCCCAGCGCAATATCCAGCCCCAGAGAACCGGTGGAGACAGACGGCATCACGACGCGTGGCGCATCGCCGAGGCGCATGACGGTTCCTTTGCCAAACTGGCGGTCAATTTGACTGAGTGCGGCATTGAGCGCTTTGGTGCGGTTGTCTTCCTGAGCCATGCAGAGATTCCTCATAACAAGCTGTATAATTAGCCAGTAGTATGCCAAAGATTCGCGGCTAAACAAATCCTCAACGGCTACTTTAACGATTATTTCTTCTGCGCTTGGGCGCTCAACCGAGCCACCAGCCCTGCCAGTGCTTCGCGCACCGCCTGCTCACGCACCGCTTGGCGGTCGCCAGGAAAATGGAAACACTCGGCTTCTTGCTGTTCGGCACCGCCCCAAGCGATCCATACGGTGCCGACCGGCTTGTCATCGCTGCCGCCATCGGGTCCGGCGACGCCACTCACCGCCACGGCCACATCGGCACCGCTCTCACGACAAGCACCGGCCACCATGCGCTTCACCACCGGCTCGCTGACCGCGCCGTGGGCATCGAGCGTCGCTTGCTCGACGCCTAGCAGGCGCGTTTTCGCGGCGTTGGAGTAGGTGACGTAACCGGCCGTAAAATAAGCCGAGCTGCCGGCCACCGAGGTAATGGCGCTGGCGATGCCGCCACCGGTGCAGGACTCCGCGGTGGTCACTTCCATGCCCAGTTGAAGACATTGCCGCCCCAGGCGCTGGGCAAGCAGCGATAGATCGAGGTTCTTGAGGCTTGAAACGCTGGGGGCCATGGTGACTCCTTCATGTAGGACCTTAGGGTAGCGTAGAATACTGCGTTTAGCTTTCTCAACGAAATTGCCCAACGAACATGCCGCAAGCCAATCGCTTGCGCCACGCTCAATCAGGACGCCCATGTCACAGGCCAGCCCCGCCCATACGCCAATGATGGCGCAATACCTTAAGATCAAGCGCGAGCACCCCGAGGTACTGCTGTTTTACCGCATGGGGGATTTTTACGAACTATTTTTCGACGACGCAAAACGCGCCGCCGCGCTGCTGGATATTACGCTGACGCAACGCGGCCAATCGGGGGGCAAGCCCATCCCCATGGCGGGAGTGCCTTACCACAGCGCCGAGGGGTATTTGGCGCGCTTGGTGGCTGGGGGCGAATCGGTCGCAATATGCGAGCAAATCGGCGACCCGGCCACCAGCAAAGGGCCCGTCGAGCGCCAGGTCGTGCGTATCGTGACACCCGGCACGCTGCACGACGAAGCCCTGCTCGATGCACGGCGAGATAACGTTCTAGTGGCCGTTGCCCCCGGCAAGGCGGGCTGGGGGGTGGCGTGGCTGGAGCTCTCCAGCGGTCGCTTCAACGTGCTGGAAGTCGAGAGCGAAGCGGAAATGCTCGCCGAGTTGACCCGGCTCTCTCCGGCAGAGCTGTTGGTCCCCGAAAGCCTGACGCTGCCCGATGTGTGGTCGCAAAAGCGCAGCCTACGCCGACAGGGGGAGTGGCTATTCGATCTGGAGAGCGCCACCCGCAGCCTGTGTGACCAGTTCGAGGTCAGCGATCTGCGTGGCTTTGGCTGCGCGCACCTCTCCACGGCGCTGATCGCGGCCGGTGTCTTGATCGACTATGCCCGCGACACCCAGCGCTCGCGCCTGCCCCACGTGACGGCCATCAGCGTAGAGAACCGCGATGATGCCGTGGTGATCGACGCCGCCAGCCGCCGCAACCTGGAGATCGACATCAATCTGGGGGGCAGCAGTGACAACACCCTGGCCAGCGTGCTCGACACCTGCACGACCGCCATGGGGTCACGGCTTTTAAAACGCTGGCTGAATCGCCCGTTGCGTCAGCGAGAGATCGTCGAAGGCCGCCAAGCCGGCGTTGCCCTGCTCTCCATCGATGCCGCTTATATGAGCTTGCGGGAAACATTAATCGATGTGGGCGATGTGGAACGCATACTCGCCCGTGTCGCTCTTTATAGCGCCCGACCGCGAGATCTCGCACGGTTGAGAGATGCGCTCGCCACGCTGCCCACGCTGGAAGCGCTGCTGGCCGATATCGACAGCGGCAGTGCCCTGGATAGCCTCAAGCCACACATTCGCCCCTACCCCGAGCTGGCCGATACGCTAGCACGCGCGCTGGTCGACAACCCGCCCGTGGTGATTCGGGATGGCGGCGTCATCGCCGACGGCTTCGATGCCGAGCTGGACGAGCACCGAGGCATGGCCGAAAACGCGGGCGACTACCTCGTACAACTGGAGCTGCGAGAGCGTGAGCGTACCGGGCTCGCCAACCTCAAAGTCGGGTATAACCGCGTGCACGGCTACTTCATCGAGCTGCCCCGCGCCCAGGCACAGCAGGCGCCCGCCGACTATATCCGTCGTCAAACGCTGAAAAACGCCGAACGCTTCATCATTCCAGAACTCAAGGAGTTCGAGGACAAAGCGCTTTCTGCCAAGTCGCGCGCGCTCACTCGAGAAAAATGGCTTTACGATCAGCTGCTGGCTGACCTCAATGCCCAGTTGCACGAGCTACAAAACACTTCCCGAGCGCTCGCAGAGTTAGACGTGCTGTGCGCCTTCGCCGAGCGCGCCGATGCGCTCAACTGGGTGCGCCCGCAGTTGGTCGACAGCACCGGCATCACGATTACGGCGGGCCGTCACCCCGTCGTAGAGCAGGTCAGCGATAAGCCGTTCGTGCCCAACGACGTACTGCTCACCCCAGAGCAGCACATGCTGATCATTACCGGCCCCAATATGGGCGGTAAATCGACTTACATGCGCCAGACGGCGCTGATTGCACTGCTGGCCCATAGCGGCAGCTTCGTGCCTGCCGATGCCGCTGAGATCGGTCCGGTCGATCGCATCTTTACCCGGATTGGCTCGTCGGATGATCTCGCCGGGGGACGCTCGACCTTCATGGTGGAAATGACCGAAACCGCCAATATCCTGCATAATGCCACCGAGCACAGCCTAGTCCTGATGGATGAGATTGGCCGCGGCACCAGCACCTTCGACGGGCTCTCCTTGGCCTGGGCGAGCGCCGAGCATCTCGCCAACGCCCGGGCGCTCACGCTGTTTGCCACGCACTATTTTGAAATGACGGCACTGCCTGAGCAGGCGGAGGGCGTCGCCAATATTCATTTGACGGCAACGGAACACGGCGATGGCATCGTGTTCATGCACCGTATCGAGGCGGGCCCCGCCAGCCAGAGTTATGGCTTACAGGTCGCCCAACTCGCCGGGGTCCCGGCTCCGGTGATTCGTCGCGCTCGGGAAAAGCTGATGATGCTCGAGCAGCGGGATGTCGACGAGCAGCAGCGGCCCTCAGCGAGCCCTGCGATACCGCAGCAAAACGACCTGTTCGCCAGCGTCCCGCACCCGGTGGTAGAAGCGCTCGGCAAGGCGGATATCGACGACTTGTCGCCTCGCGAAGCGCTGGCCCTGTTGTATCAGTGGCGAGAGCTGCTATAGACAATGGATATAATGAGCGGCAGTAATCGCATCAACAGATGAGCGCGAGCGCTTGCCGCCGGGTATGGGCACCACTAGAATGTCGCCCATACTTTTTTACCTTATAAAAAATCGCTGATTTATAACCATTCACGATTGACCACGACCGGGAGGCTTCTCGGTCTCGCAAGAGGGATAGCAAGATGACGTTTGTCGTTACCGAGAACTGCATCCAATGCAAATACACCGACTGTGTGGAAGTTTGCCCGGTCGACTGCTTCTACGAAGGCCCCAACTTCCTGGTCATTCACCCAGACGAGTGCATTGACTGCGCGCTGTGTGAGCCAGAGTGTCCTGCTGAGGCGATATTCTCTGAGGATGAGCTGCCCGATGGCCAGGAGCCTTTCATCGAGATCAACGCGGAGCTGGCCGAAGTATGGCCCAATATTGCCGAGAAGAAAGACCCTCTGCCCGATGCAGAAGAGTGGGATGGCAAAACGGGTAAGCTGGAAAAACTCGAGCGTTGAGCGCAGAGTGTTAGCACACCACAAAAAAACCAGCGTTTACGCTGGTTTTTTTGTGGTCGGATGGAAGACATTCATGATTGCGTAAATGGCCTGCACAAAAAAAGGCGGCCCGTAGGCCGCCCGCTCCAAGCACTTCCTCTGACCACTCCCTGTGTCAACCTCCTTAGGTGACGTCCTTGCCAGGGCTCACATCACTGTGTCACCCGGCGCACCTACTTACATCCCGTTGCATCCTGCCTGAAGCATCCTTGCCTCCCCTTGTCCTGTGTGCATTGTGGCAGAACAGGCTAACTTCACAAGCCAGCAGAAAATACAAAGGGCGAGCCTCCCCGGCTCGCCCTTCAGACAAAAAAATCTTAAATATCAACGGCTTAAATTAAGATTAGTGAAAAAATTCGCTTTTTCCTACACGGTTCCGAGCGAATGTCGTCGGCATTTGTAAGAGATCTCTTACAAATTTTTGAGAGATCTCTTACACGCGAACGCTATATTTTTGACCTATTGGCCTTTGATGGCTTTCAAACCGGGGTAGCTCACATCACCCAGCTCGGCTTCGATCACCAGCAGGCGGTTGTACTTCGCGACACGGTCAGAGCGACACAGCGAGCCGGTCTTGATTTGTCCCGCACAGGTGCCTACGGCCAGATCGGCAATGGTGGTGTCTTCGGTTTCACCACTACGGTGGGAGATGACCGCCGTAAAGCCCGCATCTTGGGCCATTTTGATCGCGTCGAGAGTTTCGGAGAGCGAGCCAATCTGATTGAACTTGATCAGAATCGAGTTACCGATCTGCTCGTCAATGCCACGCTTGAGGATGTTGGTATTGGTGACGAACAGGTCGTCCCCCACCAGCTGCACCTTGTCGCCCAGCTTGTCGGTCAAGGCTTTCCAACCGGCCCAGTCGGACTCGTCCATGCCGTCTTCGATAGACACGATGGGGTAGTCGGCACACAGGCCCGCCAGGTAGTCCGCAAAACCTTCGGCGTCGTAGCGCTTGCCTTCGCCAGAGAGGTCGTACTGGCCGTCTTTATAGAATTCGGAGGAAGCACAGTCCAAGGCCAAGGTGACATCGCTCCCCAACGTGTAACCCGCATCGGCAACGGCTTGCTTGATGACCGCCAGCGCGTCGGCGTTGGATGCCAGGTTTGGCGCAAAACCGCCTTCATCACCCACCGAGGTAGACAGCCCTTTGGCAGAGAGCACTTTCTTGAGGGCGTGGAAGATCTCTGCGCCCATACGCAGACCTTCACGGAAGTTCGTAGCGCCAACCGGCTGCACCATGAACTCCTGAATGTCCACGTTGTTGTCCGCGTGCTCGCCGCCGTTCAGAATGTTCATCATCGGGACCGGCATGCTGTACTGGCCGGGCTGGCCGTAAAGCTCGGCGATATGGGCATACAGTGGCACGCCTTTAGCATTGGCCGCCGCCTTGGCTGCCGCGAGCGACACCGCCAGAATCGCATTGGCTCCCAGAGTCGCCTTGTTATCCGTGCCATCCAACTCCAGCATGGCATTGTCCAAACCGCGCTGGTCCCGCGCATCCATGCCCAACAACGCATCACGAATCTTGCCATTCACGGCCTCGACGGCTTTTAAAACGCCTTTACCGAGGTAGCGCGCCTTGTCGCCATCACGCAGTTCGAGTGCTTCGCGGGAGCCCGTGGAGGCACCGCTGGGGGCACAGGCAACGCCGACGGCACCGCTTTCCAAACGTACGGTGGCTTGAACGGTCGGGTTA
Organism: Halomonas sp. McD50-4; assembly: GCF_022348135.1. Classification (NCBI taxonomy): domain Bacteria; kingdom Pseudomonadati; phylum Pseudomonadota; class Gammaproteobacteria; order Oceanospirillales; family Halomonadaceae; genus Halomonas; species Halomonas sp. McD50-4. The sequence continues at coordinate 8,925 of NZ_JAKRFG010000018.1, forward strand.
CCGCGCGAATCGAGCACTTCCAGCGCACTGATTTCAACAATTTTGGTCATGACAGTGTCCTTTGGTTGTCGGTCTAATCGATGAGAGGTCCAATGTATACCACGGATATCCGCCGCGATTAACGGATGGTCAAGGGGTCGAAGCCTTTGACCAGTGCGTCCAGCTGTGACAGTTGGGTCAGAAACGGCTCGAGCTGGTCCAGTGGCAGTGCGCAGGGGCCATCGCACTTGGCGTTATCGGGGTCTGGATGAGCTTCCAAAAACAGCCCGGCCAAGCCCACTGCCACACCCGCGCGAGCAAGCTCGGCAACCTGGGCACGGCGGCCATCGGCGCTGTCCGCCCGGCCACCCGGACGCTGCAGAGCATGGGTGACATCGAAGAACACCGGGTAACCGGTCTGCTTCATGTCGCCAAAGCCCAGCATGTCCACGACGAGGTTGTTGTAGCCAAAACTGGTGCCGCGTTCACATAGCATCAGGCGGTCGTTGCCCGCTTCCTGAAACTTGGTGAGGATATGGCGCATTTCGTGCGGGGCCAGAAACTGCGGCTTTTTGATGTTGATCGCCGCACCGGTTTTCGCCATTGCTACGACGAGATCGGTTTGGCGCGCCAAAAAGGCCGGCAGTTGGATGATGTCGGCGACTTCCGCCGCAGGCGCTGCCTGCCACGGCTCGTGCACGTCGGTGATGATGGGCACGTCATGGCGGGCCTTGATATCGGCCAGGATTTGCAGGCCTTTTTCCAGCCCAGGCCCGCGGTAGGAGTGGATCGAACTGCGGTTCGCTTTATCAAAACTGGCCTTGAACACATACGGCATGCCCAGCTTTTGCGTCACATTCACATAAGCCTGTGCGACTTCATCGGCCAGCTCCGCCGACTCCAGTACGTTCATACCGCCCAGCAGCATGAGTGGCAAAGAATTGCCGGCGGTTAAGCCGGCAACGTGGATGTGATGCTCTGGGAATGGAGACTGAGAAGACATGCTTCCCCCTTTATTCCTGAGGTGCGGCGTGGGCACGGGTCCGTGCCGTTTTGTGCTCTAACGCGGCATTGACGAAGCCCGAGAAGAGCGGGTGACCATCACGCGGGGTGGACGTGAACTCTGGATGGAACTGACACGCCACGTACCAGGGGTGATCGGCCAGCTCGACCATCTCCACCAGAGACTGATCGACGCTCTTGCCGGAAATCACCAGGCCTGCCGTTTCCAGCTCATCGATGAACTGGTTATTGACCTCGAAGCGGTGACGATGACGCTCGACGATCTCGTCAGCCCCATAGGCTTCGCGGGCTTTGCTGCCTGACTTCAAATGGCAAACCTGGCCACCCAAGCGCATGGTGCCGCCAAGATCCGAGGCCGCATCGCGGAGCTCGATCTTGCCTTCGGCGTTGATCCACTCAGTGATCAAGCCCACGACGGGGTGCTTGGTGTCGTGGGTAAACTCGGTGGAGTTGGCGTCTTTCCAACCAGCTACGTTACGCGCGAACTCGATCACCGCTACCTGCATACCCAAACAAATACCCAGGTAAGGGATGTTGTTTTCGCGAGCGAACTGAGCGGTCAGAATCTTGCCTTCCACACCGCGCTCGCCAAAACCACCGGGCACTAGAATGGCGTCTTTGCCTGCCAGGCGCTCGGTGCCGTGACGCTCGATGTCTTCGGAGTCGATATAGTCGACGTTGACCTTGATTCGACCCTGAATACCCGCGTGGATCAGCGCTTCATTCAGCGACTTGTAGGCATCCAGCAGCTCCATGTACTTGCCGACCATGGCGATGCTGACGGACTTCAGCGGGTTGAGCTTGGCATCGAGTACCTTGACCCACTCCGACAGGTCCGCAGGTGCCGCTTCCAGGCGCAGCTTGTCACAGACGATATCGTCTAGACCGTGCTCGTGGAGCATCAGCGGAATGCGGTAGATAGTGTCGGCGTCTTGCAGCGGCACTACTGCACGCTCTTCCACATTGGTGAACAGCGCAATCTTGCGGCGCTCGCTCTCTTCGAGCTCGACTTCGCTACGGCAAATCAGAATGTCTGGTTGGATACCGATGGAGCGCAACTCTTTGACGCTGTGCTGTGTCGGCTTGGTCTTGGTTTCGCCAGCGGTCTTGATGTACGGCACCAGAGTCAGGTGCATGTAAATGGCGCGGCTGGCGCCAAGCTCGCTGCGAATCTGACGAATGGACTCCAGGAAGGGCAGTGACTCGATATCGCCGACCGTACCGCCGATCTCCACCAGCGCCACGTCGAAGCCTTCGCCACCGGCGTAGACGCGCTGCTTGATTTCATCAGTGATGTGCGGAATGACCTGCACGGTGCCGCCCAGATAATCGCCACGGCGCTCTTTGCGCAGCACGTGTTCGTACACACGGCCCGTAGTGAAGTTGTTGCCCTGGGTCATTTTGGTACGAATGAAGCGTTCGTAGTGACCTAAGTCCAAGTCCGTCTCGGCGCCATCCTCGGTGACGAATACCTCGCCGTGCTGGAAAGGACTCATGGTGCCCGGGTCCACGTTGATGTACGGGTCGAGCTTGAGCATGGTGACCTTAAGGCCGCGGGCCTCTAGAATCGCCGCCAGCGAGGCAGACGCGATGCCCTTGCCAAGAGAGGACACAACGCCGCCGGTCACGAAGATATATCGTGTCATGGAAAACCTGTCGAAACGTGATCAAAAGGCGTAACAGAAAGCCACACCAGGATGGGACGACAGAATAGCAGAGTACGCCTTAAGGCTCAATTTGAACTGCCGAGGCCACCTAATGAAGGATGAGAACTGACGACGCCGGGATCAGGCCAACGCGAAGGTATTTCGCCATGGATGGCGAAAATAGCGCCCAAGGATGGGTTAACAGCGCCCTCGCGTTGGCCTGAGGCGGGTAATGTCGCGGGGCTGGAGAACCCCGCGAAAAAAATCAAACCCCTAGGTAATCCAGGATGCCCTCAGCCGCCTGACGCCCTTCATAAATAGCGGTGACCACGAGATCGGAGCCGCGCACCATGTCGCCACCGGCAAAGATTTTTTCGTTGCTGGTTTGGAAGGCGTACTGGCCGTGCTCGGGCGCTTTGACCAGGTCCCAATCGTTGACGTCGATCTTGGCACTTTCGAACCACGGCGCCGGGCTTGCCTGGAAACCAAAGGCGACCACCACGGCGTCAGCGGCAATGATCTCTTCAGATCCCGGCACGACTTCCGGGCGGCGACGGCCGTTTTCGTCCGGCTCGCCCAGGCGCGTACGAACCACCTTCACGCCTTCGACCTTATCTTCACCAACTACCGCGACCGGCTGGCGGTTGAACAGAAACTCGACGCCCTCTTCCCGCGCGTTGGCCACTTCGCGGCGCGAACCCGGCATGTTCTCTTCATCGCGGCGATAGGCACAGGTCACGCTGGCAGCACGCTGACGAATCGAGGTGCGGTTACAGTCCATCGCAGTATCACCACCGCCCAGCACCACCACGCGCTTGCCTTCCATCGAGATGAAGTCGTTCGGGTCCTTCTCGAAACCCAAGCGGCGGTTGACGTTGGCAATCAGAAAGTCCAACGCCTTATAGACGCCGGGCAGGTCTTCACCGGGGAAGCCACCCTGCATGTATTTGTACGTCCCCATGCCCAGGAACACCGCATCGTACTCCTGCAGCAGCGTCTCGAACTCGACATCGGTGCCGATTTCGGTATTCAGACGGAACTCGACGCCCATCTCCTCGAAGACCGCGCGGCGGCGCTCCATGACGTTCTTTTCCAGCTTGAACTCAGGAATACCGAAGGTCAGCAGACCGCCAATTTCGGGGTACTTATCGAACACCACCGGCTTGACGCCGTTGCGCGCCAGAATGTCGGCACAGCCCAAGCCCGCAGGGCCTGCACCGACAATCGCGACTTTCTTATCGGTCCACACCACCTTGGACATATCCGGGCGCCAGCCCATGGCAAAGGCGGTATCGGTGATGTACTTCTCCACCGAACCAATCGTCACCGCACCAAAGCCGTCATTCAAGGTGCAATCACCCTCGCACAGACGATCCTGGGGGCACACGCGGCCACACACTTCCGGCAGCGAGTTGGTTTTGTGGGATAGCTCGGCAGCCTCGATGATGTTGCCTTCCACCACCAGCTGCAGCCAGTTGGGAATGTAGTTGTGTACCGGGCACTTCCACTCGCAGTAAGGGTTGCCGCAGTGCAAGCAGCGGTGCGCTTGGCTCGCCGCATCGGTGGGCTTGAACGGCTCGTAAATTTCTGCGAACTCTTTGGCCCGGGTGTGCGCCGGTTTTTTCTGTGGGTCTTTACGACCCACGTCGACAAACTGAAAATCGTTATTCAAACGGTTGGCCATGATCTCTCTCCTCGAAGCGTAGGCGCTGACGGTTATTGCGGCTGACGCCGAGACTGATCCAGCAGACTACCCAGACTGGCCGCTTTTGGCTTCACTAGCCAGAAGTGGCGCGCGTAGTCGCTAAAGTCTTCCAGAATCGCCGCACCGCGTGCGGAACCCGTCGCGGCCACGTAGGCCTCGATCATTTCCCGCAGGTGGCGACGGTAGGCTTCCATCGCTTCGGTGTTGACCCGGTGAATTTCGACCAGCTCGTGGTTGTACTTGTCCACGAAGGTCCGGTCTTCATCGAGCACGTAGGCAAAGCCACCGGTCATGCCCGCCCCAAAGTTAACGCCGGTTTCACCCAGCACGCAGACCAAACCACCGGTCATGTACTCACAGCAGTGGTCACCCGCGCCTTCGATCACGGCCGTGGCGCCGGAGTTACGTACCGCAAAGCGCTCGCCAGCGGTACCGGCGGCAAACAGCGTGCCACCCGTAGCCCCATAGAGGCAGGTGTTGCCGATGATGGCCGTTTTGTGGCTCTCGAACTGGCTGACCTTGGGCGGCACGATGACGATGCTGCCGCCGTTCATGCCTTTACCGACGTAGTCGTTGGCATCACCTTCCAGGAAGAGGTTCAGACCACGGGCGTTCCACACGCCGAAGCTTTGGCCCGCCACACCGATAAAGCGCGCCGTCACCGGTGCGGCTTCGAGCCCCTCTTCACCGTAACGCTTGGCAATGGCACCGGAGGTGAGCGCCCCGACGCTGCGGTCGCAGTTGGTGATAGTGAAGTCGAAGGTGCCACCTGACTGAGACTCGATGGCTTCTTTCAGCGCCGCCAGCACTTCCTGGTTCTTGGCACCCGGGTCGTGGGGCACGTTGCGGCTCACTTCACAGAACTGAGGCGCATCCGCAGGCACGAAGTCGTTCGCCAACAGCGGCATTAAATCCAGCTTGCGCTGTGATGCCGTGTTGCCCTCCAACACTTCCAGCAGGTCCGTGCGGCCAATCAGGTCGGTGAGCTTGCGAACGCCCAGCATGGCCATCAGCTCGCGTACTTCTTCGGCAATAAAGCGGAAGTAGTTCTTCACCATATCCACGGTGCCGCGGAAGTGCTCGCCGCGCAGGAAGTCGTCCTGGGTCGCTACACCGGTGGCACAATTGTTCAGGTGGCAAATACGCAGGTATTTACAGCCCAGCGCCACCATCGGCGCGGTACCAAAACCGAAGCTCTCGGCCCCCAGAATCGCCGCTTTGACGACGTCAAGACCGGTTTTCAGGCCACCATCGGTTTGTAGGCGGATTTTGTCCCGCAGGCCGTTGATGCGAAGCGCCTGATGTACCTCCGGCAGGCCCAGCTCCCAAGGAGAACCGGCGTGCTTGATAGAGGTGAGCGGGCTAGCCGCGGTGCCGCCGTCGTAGCCAGACACGGTGATCAAGTCCGCATAGGCTTTGGCGACGCCGGTGGCAATGGTGCCGATCCCTGGCTCGGAGACGAGTTTCACCGAGACCTGCGCGTCTGGGTTGACCTGCTTGAGGTCAAAGATCAGCTGCGCCAAGTCTTCGATGGAGTAAATATCGTGGTGTGGCGGCGGCGAAATCAACGTGACGCCGGGCACCGAGTAGCGCAAGCGGGCAATCAGCTGATTGACCTTGCCGCCCGGCAGCTGGCCGCCTTCACCGGGCTTCGCGCCCTGAGCCACCTTGATCTGCAGCACGTCGGCATTGACCAGGTAAGCTGGCGTAACACCGAAACGACCTGAGGCGATCTGTTTGATCTTCGAGCTGCGAATGGTGCCGTAACGGGCCGGGTCTTCGCCACCTTCACCGGAGTTGGAGCGACCGCCCGCCTCGTTCATGGCCTGTGCCAGCGCTTCGTGCGCTTCGGGCGACAGTGCGCCCAGCGACATACCGGCACTATCGAAACGCGGAATCAGCGCTTCGATGGGCTCGACCTCTTCCAGCGGCACGGGCGACTCAGAAGGCTTGAGCGTCAGCAGGTCACGAATGGTGGCCACGGGACGTTCATTCACGAGTTGCGCAAATTTCTTCCACTTGGTGTAGCTGCCCTCTTGCACGGCGGCTTGTAGCGACTTCACCACATCCGGGTTGTAGGCGTGATACTCATGGCCGTGCACGTATTTGAGCATACCGCCTTGGGAGATACCTTTGCGGGGAATCCACGCCTCTTTGGCTAGTAGCTCTTGCTGAAGCTGGAGCTCGGCGAAGCCGGTGCCTTGAATACGCGACGCCATGCCCACGAAGCAGGTCTCCATGACCTCGTTCGACAGACCGACGGCCTCGAACAGCATGGAGCCACGATAGGAGGCCAGCGTCGAAATGCCCATCTTCGAAAGGATCTTGAAGAGCCCCTTCTGCAGGCCTTTACGGTAATTCTCGCGGGCGTCTGCCGGGTTGCCAGTCAGCTCCCCGGTGCGGTGCATATCCGCCATGACCTGATACGCCAGCCATGGGTAGACCGCTGTCGCGCCCACCCCGAACAGCACCGCCATCTGGTGCGCATCGCGGGCATAGCCAGTCTCGACCACGATGTTGGCATTGGGGCGTAGCGCCAGGCGGCCCAGGTGGGAATGCACCGCACCCACGGCCAGCGCTGCCTGAATGGGCAGCTGGCCTTTGGGCAGCTCCGCATCGCTCAGCACCAGAATCACTTTACCCGCTTTTACCTGCGCTTCGGCTTCTTGGCACAGCGCGGTAATCGCCTGCTGCAGGCTGGTCTGCTCTGGATCGTACCCGAGCGGCAGCATATGGCTAGCAAAGGCCGGATCGTCCTGGCTCACCAGGGCGGTGAATTTACGCGGCGAGAGCACCGGCGTGGTCAAAATCAAGCGATGGGCGTGTTCCGGTGTGGCCTTGAAGACGTTCAGCTCCGCGCCACAGCAGGTTTCCAACGACATCACGATCGCTTCGCGCAGCGGGTCGATCGGCGGGTTGGTGACCTGGGCAAACTTCTGCCGGAAGTAGTCGGTGAGCAGGCGCGGGCGGCTCGACAGTACCGCCATCGGCGTATCGTCGCCCATGGAGCCCACCGCCTCCTGGCCGCTCTCCGCTAGCGGGCGCAGTACCTGGTCGCGCTCTTCGAACGTTACCTGGAACATCTTCTGCTGCACGTTCAGCGCATCCGTGTCCATCGTTTGGAAGCGCGCCAGTTCGGTCAGCGCCGACTCCAGGTAGTTCGCTTCCTGTTTCAGCCAGCGCTTGTAGGGGTATGCGGACTTCAGGCGATCATCGATGTCCTGAGTGTGCAGCACTTCGCCCGTTTGGGTATCGACGGCCAGCATCTGGCCGGGGCCGACGCGGCCTTTTGCCACCACGTCTTCCGGCTTGTAGCCGTAGGTGCCGATTTCGGAGGCCAAGGTGATGTAGCCGTTCTTGGTAATCACCCAGCGCGCGGGGCGCAGGCCGTTACGGTCCAGCATACAGACCGCTTGGCGACCGTCGGTCATGACCACGCCTGCAGGGCCGTCCCACGGCTCCATGTGCATGGAGTTGTACTCGTAGAACGCGCGCAGCTCGGCGTCCATGGTCTCGACGTTTTGCCAGGCGGGCGGCACCATCATGCGCACGGCGCGGTGTAGCTCCATACCGCCGGTCAGCAGCACTTCCAGCATGTTATCCATACTGGAGGAGTCGGAGCCGGTGGTGTTGACGATTTCGTCTAGTTTAGCGATATCCGGCAGACGCTCGTTGACGAAGTTTGCCTTACGCGAGTTCGCCCAGCCGCGGTTGGCTTCGATGGTGTTGATCTCGCCGTTGTGCGCCAGCAGGCGGAACGGCTGTGCCAACGGCCAGCGCGGTGCGGTGTTGGTCGAAAAGCGCTGGTGGAAGACGCAGATGGCGGTTTCCAGGCGTGGGTCGTTCAGGTCTTTATAGAAGGCCGGCAGATCTTCCGGCATGACCAGGCCTTTATAGGAGACCACTTCGGTGGAGAGCGACGCCACGTAAAAGTCTTCGTCGCTGCGCAGCGCCTGCTCGGCGTAGCGGCGACCCATGAAAAGATCGACATCGAAATTGTCGCTGCTGCCGGGGGCAACGAACAGCTGCTCGATACGCGGCAGGCAGTCCAGCGCCATGGGGCCACAGACACTCGAGTCCGTGGGCACTACGCGCCAGCCCAGCACGTCCAAACCGCGTGCGCTTAACTCAGCCACCAGCGTCTCTTTAGCTTTGGCGGCACGCGCATCGTCGTTGGGTAAAAACACCGACCCCACCGCGAAGCGCTCGCCCAGCTCTACATCGAGCGACTCTTTAGCAGCAGCACGCATGAACTGTGCGGGCATCTTCAGCAGCAGGCCGCAACCGTCGCCAGTTTTACCATCTGCCGCGATACCGCCACGGTGGGTCATGCAAGTCAGTGATTCAATAGCCGTTTTCAGCAAGTCGTGGCTGGCCTGCCCTTCCATGTGGGCAATAAGGCCAAAGCCGCAGTTATCGCGAAACTCGCCTGGCTGGTGAAGACCTCTATTCATGGGCGTGCCTCTAGTCAGCGTATTTTGTAAGCAGCGTTTTTATGGTATTATTACGGGTTTTTCTTTTTTTATGGCTCTTGTTACCCGCCCAAAATAGGGTGTTTTCCGCATTCGCTGCTGCAAGAAAATGGTCGCTCAGCATAGCGATTTGCCACCGCGTAGCGCAATCGCTCGACACTCGCCAATCGTCAAAAACCCTCGCCAAATCCCGTAGTTGCACTACCGTTCAATAAAAAAACAGTTATACTTCAACGGCTTGCAGGCTAAAGAAACGGTATTTTAACGACCAATATAGAACACTAGACTTTAGTCTAATTTTAACCAAAAACCCCATGCCGATAGCGCATAAGGCATACGGATATCACTAGTCAGCAGCCATTTCGGCGCTTTCTAGGCAAACAAAACCCGCCTGTTTCGAGGCGGGTTTTGAGCGGGTGCGCTTACGATTGATTCCCCTAGCCGCGCGGATAACCATCAAGTAGCTGTCTCAGCGTCTCGATAGGCGTGGCATCGCTAACGCAGGCATCGCCCAAGTCGTTCAGTAGCACCAGACGCAGACGCGCGTCCACGTTCTTTTTATCCAGCCGCATTCGTGTCAAGAAGTCATCCGACGACATGCCCATTGGCGCAACAAGCGGAAGGCCCGCGCTTTCGATCACCGCTTTCGTGCGCTCTAAGGCATCAGCGCTGATCCACCCCAACTGGTGGGAGAGCGTGGCGGCCATCGCCATGCCGGCCCCTACGGCTTCGCCGTGCAGCCAGTTGCCGTAACCTTGATGCGCCTCGATGGCATGGCCAAAGGTGTGTCCTAGGTTCAACAGCGCACGTACGCCCTGCTCGGTTTCGTCTTCCGCTACGATATCGGCTTTGATCTGGCAGCTTTTGGCAATTGCATCTGCCACCACCTCGGGTTCGACGCGGCGCAGCGCCGCCATGTTCTGTTCCAGCCAAGCAAGGAAGGCGGCATCGCGAATGAAGCCGTACTTCACCACCTCCGCCAGCCCTGCAGAGAGCTCCCGCGCAGGCAGCGAGGTCAGCGTGGCGATATCCACTACCACGGCTCTGGGCTGCCAGAATGCGCCAATCATGTTCTTGCCCAGCGGATGGTTGACCCCGGTTTTACCGCCTACCGAGGAGTCCACCTGAGAAAGTAGTGTGGTGGGCACTTGAATGAACGCCACGCCGCGCTGATAGGACGCGGCCGCGTACCCCACCATGTCGCCAATCACACCACCTCCCAAGGCAATCAGGGTACAGCGGCGATTGAAGCCTGCCTCGAGCAGCGCATCCCAAATGCGCCCCACTTGTTCGATGGTTTTGTACTGCTCCCCATCCGGTAGCACCACGGTACGCACGTCGAGCCACTCGGGCAGCGACGCCTGCAGCGTCTGCAAATAGTGCCGGGCCACCGTCTCGTTGGTGACGATCATCACTTGGCTGCCCGCCAGATAAGGCACGAAGCTGTCTGCGCGTTGCAGCAGCCCTACGCCAATATGGATGGGGTAACTACGCTCGCCCAGATCGACGGTGAGCGTGCGTTGGGGGGCGTATTCGGTCATGGAGAAACCTTCTTCTGTGGGGCGCTGACAGCGTCCAACGGATCGATCAGGCGGTGTACGCGGCGCAATATCTCATTGACCACCGCACGCGGGCTGCGGCGGTCCGTCCGCACGGTAATGTCAGAGGTCGCACGATAAAGCGGATCGCGGGCGGCGAACATGTCGTTGAGCACCTGCTCGCGGTTCGCGCACTGCAACAGTGGACGATTGCGGTCTTTCGCGGTGCGCTTCAGCTGCTGTTCGACGGTGGTCATCAGGTAGATGACGGTGCCACGCTCGCGGAGCACCCGACGGTTCTCTTCTCGCAGTACCGCGCCACCACCGGTGGCAACGACCACCTCCGCTAGCTGGGTAAGCTCGTCGATCATCTGAATTTCACGCTGACGAAAACCTGGCTCGCCCTCGACGTCAAAGATCCAGGGAATATCGGCACCACAACGATCCTGTATGGCGTGGTCGCTATCGTAAAATGGGCGCGATAGCTCCCCTGCCAACAGGCGACCTATCGTGCTCTTGCCAGCCCCCATGGGGCCTATTAAAAAAAGATTGGGTAAATCCTGCATCAGCGAACCGCCAAACCATCGTCAAGTAGTCGTGGAGTAATAAAGACCAGTAACTCTACCTTTTCATTGCTCTCTTCGGTATAGCGAAAGAGTCGACCCAGCACGGGCAGGTCGCCTAATAGCGGCGTTTTCGCCATCTGGCTGAGCTGCTCCGTGGTCAAAATACCGCCCAATACCACCGTCTGACCATTATCCACCAGCACTTGGGTTTCGATTTGGTTGGTATCGATGGGCGGCTCGCCGCCAAACTCACTCTCTCGAAAGCTATCATTCTTGATCACCAGATCCATGATGATGCGATTGTCTGGGGTGATTTGCGGCGTTACCTCCAGCGATAGCTCTGCCTCTTTAAATTCGGTGTCTGGGTTACCCTGCGCATCGACACTCTGAAATGCTCGCTCTTCGCCCTGGCGAATGGTGGCCGTGCGCTGATTGGCCGTGATCACGCGAGGCTGTGAGATCGTCTGACTCTTCCCTTCACTCTCGAGCGCACGCAGTTCCAGGTCGAGCAGAATATCCCCCGACAAATAGCCAAAGCTGAAGCCGGTGTTGGCTGCTGCCGTGGACCCCAAATCCACCGCCAATCCCCCCTGGGCACGATTGATACCGTTGGGGTTGATATCCCGGCGTGAGAAAGTGCCGTCATCGTTTTCTAAAAAACCGCGAGTGCTGGAAACGCCCCAGTTCACGCCCAGCTCGCGAGAGGCGGTATCCCGAGCAATGACGATACGTGCTTCGATTTGCACCTGTCGCACCGCCACATCGAGACGGTCGAGAGTCCGCAAGATGTCGCGTACCTGAGCAGCGGTATCCTGAATCAGTAGCGTGTTGGTACGCTGATCGACGCTCACCCGACCACGCTCGGTCAGCAGACCGAAACCTTCTGCTCCGCGCAGCAGCTGTGCCAGGTCCTCGGCACGGGCGTATTTCACCTCGATGAACTCGGTCACCAGCGGTGCCAGCGTTTGCTGCTGGTTGCGCGCTTCGATCTCCTGGCGTTCGATGTCTGCCAACTCACCCGCAGGTGCCACGACGATCACGTTCCCCTGCTCACGGCTTGAGAGCCCCTGGCTTTGCAAAATCAGCGCCAGGGCTTGGTCCCAGGGCACGTCGTTGAGATTGAGTGTCACACGCCCCGTCACACTGTCGCTCGCCACCAAGTTCAAGCCGGTAAATTCGGCCAGCGTGGCCAGCACTGCGCGCACTTCGATATCTTGGAAATTGAGGCTCAAGCGATCACCGGTAAAACTCTCGCCCTGACGCTCACGCTCTTGCTGGCTGGCCTGGCTCACCGGCTGCACTTCGACGGTGAGCGTGCGTCCGCTTTGCGATGAGACCATGGCGTAGGGGCCGTTGGTTTGCAGCTCCAGCAGTGTATCGCGCTGCCCGGAACGGGGCGTAATACGGGTAATCGGCGTGGCAAAGTCGGTTACGTCGTAGATTTGGTTGAGCGCATCGGGAATGTCCACATCGCGGAGTTCAGCCATGACCACGCCGCCACTGCCTTCGCGCACCTGCGTCACCACACCTTCCCGGTCGAAGGTGACCAGCAAACGGCCTGCTCCATCCTCCCCTCGGCGAAAATCGATATTGGTGACGCGTGGGCCTTCAGACGTTTCCAAGCCACTATCGACCGATGGCGGCGCTGCGCTGCTCAAGGCCACGCGCTCGGACGTTGGGACGTCCCCAGCACTCTTCAAGGTAATTCGTAGCTGATCGGCTTCCACGCGGGAGGTGTACTCGAGCGGTTGGCGTAGGTCGACCACCAGACGCGTTCGGCCATTTCCTTCCAATGCAGTAATCTTCTCGACGCCTGCGCGATCGACGTTGATCCGCCGCTGGGGCAAGCCACTTTGGGTATCGGCCAGGTCCAGCGCTAAGCGGGGCGGCGCGTCCAACCGATAGCCACGCAGTTCGGCCACACCGCCGCTGAATTGCAAGAGCAGCTCGACCTCACCGCTGTCGGTTTGGCGCACGTCCAAGTCGGTTAGCACAGACCCAAAGGCAAAAGTCGGCAACAGAGCTAACAGTGATAGCGTAATTCGACGAAGCGTGACGGCCATAGATATCATCCGGTAACGAGTCAATGTAGTGTACTGCCGAGTAGCGTGGGGCTAGCTACTCCTTTAGCGTGAGCGTTGCCTCGCGCTCTTGCCAACCTAACTGCTGATGTAACGTACGTTCGGTGATGCGCACTTCTTGCGGACTGATCGTGGTCACCTGCCCGAAATCGGTGCCTAGGTAGTTGCCTTCGCGCACGCTAGTGACGCTACCGTCTGGCGCGCTGATCAGTGCCACCTGTTGCCCGCCCATCCGCAGCGTGCCCACCAAACGTAGGCTTTGCAGCGGGAACTGCTCTAACGGCTCGGTCTTTCGCTGCTGGTCGGGGGCCAGGGCGCTTGCAAAGACGGCCGCCGCCTCGGTCGCTCGCACGCTCTTAGGAGCGAGGAACGGACTGCGGGCATCACTATAGCGGTACTCTATCGGCTGGTAGTCGGGAATCGTTGGAATGGCGACCGGCGGCTGTCCCGCTGGAGCGCGCCGAATCTCGTCCAACACCGACGCTAGCTGGCCAAGGTTGGCGTCACTACAACCCGCGAGAAGCGCCATTACGCCAAAAGTGAGTAAACGCTTCATGGTACGGGCGCCTCCCCGTCTGCTGCGTCTATATAGCTATAGGTGCGAGCGACCAATGACATACGCAGCGACTCACCGCTCTGCTCGGCCGGTGAGAGCGCGATATCGTGCTGGGTCACGATACGTGCCAACTGACTAATGTCGGCCACGAAGTGCGCCAGCTCGTGATAGCCGCCGCGCACCTGAATATCCAGCGGGTGCTCCACGTAGTGCGTATTTCGCACGGTGGGGCGCAGGCGAATCGTTTCGATACTCAAGTCATTATCCAGCGCTGCCTCGCTAATGCTATCCAATAACGAGGGAATTTCGGCACTGGTGGGCAGCATGGAGCGCATGGTGGTCATCTGCTCTTCGAGCGCGATGAGTTGGTCACGCACTTCGGGCAAAAAGGCCGCTTCAGAGACTTTGCTACGATACTCGTTCAGAAGACGCGCCTCTTGGCGCTGCGCCGCTTCCAGTTCGATGCGCTTTTCGCTCACCAACCACCAGCTCAGTCCGCCCAAGGCTACGCAAAACGCTAGCGCGCCACACAGCACCTTGAGTAGCACGGGCCACTCGCCCGCTTCTTTGACATCCAGCGACTGCCAATCCAGCGTTTTCAATCGCTGCCACTCATCCCGCCAGCGCTCGCGCCCCCCCTATCATGGCGACTCCTCCCCGTCACCACTCTCTCTCAGCGACGACTGCACCACTTCGAACTGGAACAAGCGACTATTGCCATCTTGCCCGCTGGTCACCTCCGACAGTAGCGGCACTCCTAGCCCAGGCATACTGGCAATCTGACGCAGCTGATCGGATACCTGACGTTCGCTGCCCGCCATGGCCGATACGCTTACCTGCTCGCCGTTACGGGTCAGCCGCTGATACACCACGCCGTCTACCGCGCTTGCAGCGATATCGTTGAACAGTTGCACGGTACTCACCCGCTCGGCCTGCAGCGTGTTGAACAGCGCCAACTGCTCGCCTAGTCGCTCGGCGGTTTGTTGATAGCGCTGCACATCGGCAATTTCGTTATTCAGGCGCTCGATGTGCTGGGTGATATAGGCGTTACGCTGCTGCTGAGCGGCGAGCTTCTGCTGGTAAAGCTGAGCGACCCCCAGGCCCAGCGCAACCCCGGCGATCAGCATCAGCACGACGACCCCGTAAAAACGGCGGGTGCGTTTCTCCCGACGCGCCTCCCGCCAGGGAAGCAGGTTGATATTAATGCTCATAGTCCAACCCTCATCGCCAAACCGCCCGCGGTGAGCATGGCTGGAGCATCGTTCGTCAAACCTTCCATATTGAGGCGCTTATTGACACGCATACGCTGAAACGGATTGGCGATGGTCACCGACATACCGCTATCGTCGGCGATGCGCTCGGCCAAGCCGGGAATGACGCTCGAGCCGCCTGCCAGTACGATGTGCTGCACTTCGTGCTGGCGCCCGGCGGTATAATAGAGCTGCAGGGAGCGCCCCACCTGTTGCACGACGGTTTCCAGGAACGGATTGAGCACTTTCTCGTGGTAATCCTCAGGCAGGCCGCCGCGCTTTTTGGCAAAGCCCGCCTCTTCGTTACTCAAAGAGTAATGGTCGCGAATCGCGTCGGTGAGCTGGCGACCGCCAAACACCGTGTCCCGGCTATAAACGATGTGACCTCCACGCACGACGTGAAAGGCATTCATGTTCGCACCAATATCCACTAGCCCTACGCAGGCGTTGGGGTCGCTGTCGACGTTGAGCTGACGACGCAGCTCGGCCAGCGAGCGCTCCATGGCGAAGGTTTCCACGTCCACCGCCGCAGGCTCCAATCCGGCACGCTCCAAGGTTTCGGTGAGCTGTGACACATCCTGCTGGCGGCAAGCCACCAAAATGACCTGCTGCTGCTCGTCATCGAAGGGCGCAGGGCCCAGGCAGTGGAAGTCGAACGCCACTTCATTGAACGGAAACGGAATATGCCGGTCTGACTCGGCGATTATGCGCTCTTCGATCTCGTCTTCGCTCAGCGAGACGGGAAATTGAAGCGTTTTGGTAATGGCAGCGCTGGCCGGAACGGCCACGGCGGCTTTACGCGTTGAGGGTTTGGCGTGTTCGACGGCGCGACTCAGCATGTTGGCTACATCGTTCATATCTCGAATACGGCGTTCGACCACCGCACCTTCGCGAAGCGGGCGCACGGCGTAGCTCTCGACTTGGTAATTATCGTTGCACCGTTTGAGTTCGAGTAGCTTGACGGTCGCCGAGGTAATATCGACACCAATCAACCCTTTACTGGGTGTTAGTAAACGCATGTTGAGTTCGGCTCCGCCTGCCTATCGTGCGAGTTTCGAGGTTACATGATTTTTAGTTAAGGCACACGCCAATGCCTCTACGCCATATCAACACTGGTGGCCGCTGCCTCCCCTTCCTATAATGGCAGCCACTTGCGCGCCATGGCGTTAATACTGCCCTGGCTACTCCTCTTTTTACGGGTGCCCACTGTTCATGACGTTTTTACGGACTCTTGTGCTGTCACTATTTTCACTGGTCGTTGCGCTCTCGGGTGCGGTCATACTGGCGGTGATCGGTGCGGCGATCTATTTTTCGCCGGGCCTGCCCGACGTGCGCCAGCTGCAGGATTTCGAACTGCACACGCCACTACGGATTTTTACCAACGACGGCAAGCTGATCGGCGAATTCGGTGAAGAGCGCCGCGTGGCGATCGACTTCGATGACATTCCCCAAGACATGATCAACGCGCTGATTGCTGCCGAAGACGCCAGTTACTTCGATCATGCAGGCGTCGACCCGCGCGGCTTGGCGCGCGCGGCGGTCGAGCTGGTACAGAGTGGCGGCACCATTCAATCAGGGGGCTCCACCATCACCATGCAGGTCGCACGTAACTACATGCTGACCCTCGACCAGACGTTCACACGAAAAATTCGCGAGATTCTGCTGGCCTTACAGATGGAGCAGATTCTCGACAAAGAGGAGATCTTCGAACTTTACGTCAATAAGATCTTTCTAGGTAACCGTGCTTATGGCATTGCCGCTGCCGCCGAGACCTATTACGACAAGCCACTCGCCGAGCTGAGCCTGGCGGAAACCGCCATGATTGCCGGACTGCCCAAAGCCCCCTCGGCGTTCAACCCACTGGCCAACTCCGAGCGTTCGCTGATTCGTCGCAACTGGATCCTATTCCGCATGCGTGAGCTTGGGTATATCGATAACGATACCTATCAAAGTGCCGTTCAGGCCCCAGTCACCGCACGCCGCCACTACACCCAAACCGAGGTGGATGCCGCCTACGTGGCAGAGATGGCACGCCAATACGCCATCGAGCGCTTTGGTGATACCGCCTATACCGGTGGCTACCGCATTTACACCACCATCGATAGCGAACTGCAGCCGTTTGCCCGTCAGGCGCTGGCCAATGGTCTGATCGCTTACGACTTACGCCATGGCTGGCGGGGTGCCGAGCAAGAGGACATTGCCCCCAGCTTGGTCGAAGCCCAAGAGCAGACCACTACCCAGGGTTTGGAAGAGGAGCTGTCCGAGTCGCCGGAGATCCGCCAAACCGCTCGTCAGGCTGCCCAGCGTAGCCAAACCGAAGTCGAAGGCGTGGATGGCGATGTGAGCAACTGGCTTCAGGTACTGGAGCGTACGCCCAACTATGGCCTGCTGCAGCCTGCCATCGTGGTCGAGAGCAGTGGCCGTGAGATGCAGGTGCTGACTCGTGGCGGTGAGCTGCAGACGATTCCATGGAGTGGCCTTAGCTGGGCGCGCCCCTATTTGAGCCCGCGTAGCCGAGGGGCCGAACCGACCAATGCGGCACAGATTGCCGAACGGGGCGACCTCATCCGCGTCATCGAGACCGATGACGGCACGCTGCGCCTTTCCCAACGTCCAGACGCCGAAGGCTCGCTGGTGGCGCAAGACCCACGCACCGGTGCGATTCTGGCGCTGCAGGGCGGCTTCGACTTCAACGCCAGCAAGTTCAACCGCGCCGTGCAAGCCCAGCGTCAGTCCGGCTCGATCTTCAAGCCGTTCATTTATCTCGCCGCCTTGCAAGATGGTGAAATGAACGCGGCGAGCGTGGTCAACGACGCGCCGGTGGTTTTGGATGATGGCAGCAATTCACTATGGCGCCCAGTCAACTCAAGCCGCGACTTCCAAGGTCCGATGCGCCTGCGCCCGGCGCTGGCACGCTCGCGCAACCTCGTCACGATTCGCGTGCTCCAAACCATGGGGCTCGACCACACGATCCAATATCTGGAAGGGTTCGGCTTCTCGCCGGAACGTCTGCCCCGCGGCCTGTCACTGGCCCTGGGTAGCGCCAGTCTCACCCCGATGGAGATGACCAACGCCTACGCGGTGATCGCCAACGGCGGCTTCCAAGTCTCGCCTTGGTTCATCGAGCGGGTGACCCGCGATGACGATAACGAAGTGATCGACGAAGCCACACCGCAGGTTGCCTGCGTGAATTGCGCCGAGGGCCAGGAAACCGTCGAGATCGATGGCAAGACCTACCCGGTCGCCCCTCGTGTGGCCGACGCGGCAGCGGTATATATTCTGCGAGACATGCTGCGCGACGTCATTACCTCTGGTACGGGCCGAGGTGCACTGAGCCTAAACCGTGAGGATATCGTCGGTAAAACCGGTACGACCAACAGCCAGCGAGACGCCTGGTTTGCCGGTTTCAATAGCAATCTCGTCACCACGGTGTGGGTCGGTAAAGACAGCAACGACACCATTGCCGAGTATGGCGCGAATGCCGCTCTACCCATCTGGATCGACTTCATGAGCGATGCGCTCGAAGGAACCCCCTCTGCACTGCCCGAGCGTCCCGACACCATCGTCACCGCACGGGTGGACCCGGAGACGGGCCGTCGTTTACACGATGACCAACCGGGCGGCATGACCGAGCTGTTCCACAGAGACCATCTACCGGATTTCCAGCCTCGGCGCATTAGCCAAGAGCTCGAGGAAGCCAGCGGCTCGCAAGGGTCTGGCACGGCAGAGTCGATCTTCTAAATACGAACCGACGCTAAAACGTAAAAGCCCGGGAACGAATGTTCCCGGGCTTTTTTGGTGCTGCTTTTCTCCTAGGCAAAATCAACCGGCCACCGGCGTTGGCTCCCGTTTGCTCGCCTGCCAGTTAGCGGCGATGGCTACGACCATGACAGTGACGCCGGCCACCTCCGTCCACAAGCTTGGGTAGAACACACCGACGATGGCGCCACCAATGGCCAAACGAGGCAGCCAAGACATACGCGTGAACAGGTAGCCTTCTAGCGAGGCCGCGAACGCACATAGCGCCAGTAGCGCGATGACTGCATTCCATACCACCACGAGCACCGGCCCACCGATGATGATCTCCGGATTGAAGACCATGAACAGCGGAATCAGGTAGAGCCCCTTGGCAAATTTCCACGCCTGGAAACCTGTCTCCATGGGTTTACTGCCGGCAATGGCCGCCCCCGCAAACCCCGCCAGGGCAATCGGTGGCGTGACGTTGGAGTCCTGGGAGTACCAAAAAACCACCAAGTGAGCGATCAACAGCGGCACACCGAATTCGGCGGTCAGCGCCGGGCCCACCAGCACGATCAGAACGATGTAGCTGGCAGTGACCGGTAACCCCATCCCCAAAATTAGACTCGCCAACAGCACCAACAGCAGTGCCAGCACCAGGTTGCCACCGGAGAACGCCAGCATCATGGAGGAGAACTTCAGACCCAGGCCGGTCAAACCGACCACGCCGACGATGATACCGGCGACAGCGCAAGCCATGGAGACCGCCACGGCATTGCGCGCGCCCAACTCTAATCCCTGGACCAGCTTCACGAGCCCTGCCCACACGACCGCTTTCGTGCGCTCGACCGTGACCGGTTGCCCCTGTTTGGGTGCCACGAAGAAGTACCATAATGCATAGCGCAAGACGGCCACCGCCACCATGGTGACGACCGCGTAATACCCCACGCGCATGGGCGACATGCTCATGGCCAGCAGCCATACCAACACCGCCAGCGGCAGGAGGAAGTGCCAGCCATCTTTCATGACTTGGCGCATTTGGGGCAGCTCGCTCTTGGCCATGCCCTGCATGCCTTGTTTCAAGGCAATGATGTGGACGAACAGATAGACCGTCGCAAAGTACATGATCGCCGGCAGAATGCTGATTTTGACGATCTCTAAATAAGGCGTATTGGTATATTCGGCAATCAAGAAGGCGCCTGCACCCATCAGCGGCGGCATGATTTGCCCGCCGGTGGAAGCGGCCGCTTCGATGCCCCCCGCCTGCTTCGGCTGGTAGCCCAGTTTCTTCATCAGCGGAATGGTGAACGCGCCGGTGGTGACCACGTTGGCAATGGCGCTGCCCGAAATCGATCCCATACCCGCCGAGGCCAGAACGGCCGCTTTGGCCGGACCGCCGCGCTGGCGTCCAGTAGCGGCGTAAGCCATATCGATGAAAAACTTACCGGCACCCGTGCTTTCCAAAAAAGCACCGAAGAGGACGAAAATGAAGATATAGGTAGCGGCAACTCCCAGCGGCAGGCCAAAAATGCCCTCTTGGCCCAGGTAAAGCTGCCCGGCCACGCGGTCGAGGCTGTAGCCACGGTGCTCCATGATGCCGGGCATCCACTCGCCCAGCCAGGGAAGCTCCCCACGGGGGCCGGCAAACGCATAAACGATAGCGAGCAAGCCAATCACCGTCATACCAAAACCCACCGCGCGGCGGCTGGCCTCGAGTACGGTGACCGTGGCAATACAGGCAACCAAAATATCGGTCTGGTTCCAGAACCCGGCGCGACTGAAGATGGCATCCAAGTTGAACACCAAGTAGCCACCCGTGATCAGCGCACCGGCAAAGAATACCAGGTCGATTCCCCAGCCCACGATGCCGCGCTTACGGTTTGGCCCAAAGGCCGGAAACATCAAAAAGGCCAATAGCATGATCAGCGCTAGGTGAATGCTGCGCTGATAAAATAGGCCCAGCGGCTGAATACCCGCCGAGTAGAGTTGGAATAACGACAGTCCCACCGCCACGATGGTGATACACCATAAAACGAAGCGGGGTTGAATCGCATTGCCGCCCGGCATCACAGTCGGCGGTGGCGTGGATTCGTTCATGAAGTCCTCGGAAGCATAAGCTAACTTAGGGGGTTAACACCCACTTAATTTTTATGAAAAGCGACATCGATCGGCGCACTTATGAGGTGTTTGGCTAACGACACTCAACGCGATGACAAGGCTATCGTGACGCGTTGGCCAGCCGCCCGCTCACTCAGGCTCACGGTGGGATGCTCGCCATCTGGCCACATGACGCGGTGATTGACGGCCGTCGAGCCGACCCGTAGCACGTAGCGATTGTTCGCCACTGGCTCGTCGATGGCATTGATCCAGTAACCGCCCTGGCCGTCCGACACCTGCTCGCCGCGCCCGAAGATGTGCCCAAGCCCAGCGGCAAAATCCGGTTGGTGGCTGCGCTCGAGCTGCATCGTGCCACCCGCGTTGCGGTAACAGTCCAACACCGTAAAGTGCTCGACAGAGTGCTGCCACTGGATGCACCAGCGGCTGCCCTGCGGCGCAGCTGCATCTACGAGCGTGTCGCCCTGCTCGGTCACGACCCGCAGATGCCAAGACGCAGTCGCCGAAGCGGGGGAGGCCCCCGCTTCGGCGAACAAACCACTCATCAGTAAGAGCGCCATCAGTCGTCGTTGCCACTGCATGGCACGGCTCCTAATGGGTTACGGACGCAGACGGTCCGGGATCTCAGCGCCAACTTCTTCGAAGTAGCGAAGCGCGCCCGGATGCAGCGGTACCGGCGTAGAGTTCATAGTGAACTCGATGGTGGTGTCGTTGGCAGCCGGGTGGACGGCAATCAGCTCATCGGTGTTTTCGAACAGCAGCTGAGTCAACTGGTAGGCCAGTTCTTCGTCCATATCGGCGTTGACGACCAGCACGTTAGGGATACCGATGGTCTGTACCGCCTCGTCCATACCGTCGTACATGCCCGCCGCCAGCTCGTAAGGTGCAAAGACCGCTTCCTCTTCCTGAGCGTTGGCGATCTCTTCATCCGACAGGCTAATCAGGCGAATGTCGCGGGTCGCGGCGAGGTTGAGAATGGAGCTGGTGGGCGGCCCAACGCTCCAGAAACCGGCATCGATATCGCCATCACGAATGGCGTCAGCGGTTTCGTTGAAGTTAAGACGTTGGGGCGTGAAGTCTTCATAGCTCACGCCGTTGGCTTCTAGCAGAGCACGGGCGTTCAGCTCGGTGCCGCTACCCGGTGCGCCTACAGAGACACGCTTACCGGCCAGGTCGGCAATGCTCTGAATGTCAGACTCTGCCAGGGTGACGAGCTGCACGGCATTGGGATACACCGACGCCAGCGCGCGGGTGTTCTCGATCTGGCGGCCTTCGAAATCGCCGGTGCCGGTATAGGCTTGGTAGACCGTATCGGCCAACGCCAGCGCCATATCGGCGTCGCCACGCATGATCAAGCCCATGTTCTCGACCGAGGCGCCGGTCACTTCAGCCGTCGCTTGAGCACCTTCGATATGGTTGTTGATCATTTCGGCAAAGCCACCGCCGATGGGGTAGTAAACGCCGCCAGTACCGCCCGTGGCAATCGAGAGCTGCTGCGCGCTGGCAGGCAGCGCCACGGCGAGCATGGAGGCGGCGACGGTATATTTTAGAGTTCGCATGAGCGTTTCCTCCGTCCTACTTGGACTTATAGGTATGGTTGACGTAAAGGAGGTGTGAAGCCCCAGCCCCAGGCTGGTGTTGCCAGCCTTTGGAGCGGTGGACAGAAGTTAGCACGGCTGGCGCGTAAGATGCTAATCCAGCGCCATGCGGCTTTTTATTTCAACAGCGCTTTGACGTGCTCGACGATATGCGCCCCGATAGGCAGCGCCGACGTGGCCGCCGGCGACGGCGCATTGCCAACGTTCACCGTGCGCTTGGTGTTCACGAACAAAAAGTCGTCCACCAACTTGCCATCCTTAGAGACCGCCTGGGCGCGCACCCCTGCGGGATAAGGCGTAAGATCGTCGAGCGTCAAGCTGGGACAGTACTTACGCACCAGCTCGAGATAGCCACGCTTGTAGAGCGAGTTCTTCATTTCGAAGAGCCCCGGCTTCAAGTGTTTACCTAACACCTTCAAGATACCAGGGTGGGTGAACATCTGGCCCATGTCACTCAGCGACATGTCCTGTTTGCGGTAGCCCTCGCGTTTTAACGCCAACACGGCGTTCGGCCCCACGGTGACCGTGCCATCGATCATCCGCGTCAGGTGAACGCCCAAAAACGGCATGGCAGGATCGGGAATAGGGTAAATCAGATGGTTGACGATTTGGTTGTGGCGCTCGGGTAGCCGATAGTACTCACCGCGAAAGGGGCAAATCGTAAAGCCAGGGTCTTTGCCCAGCATGCGGATGACGCGATCGGCCATCAGTCCCGAGCAAGAGACGAGGTAACGACCGGTGAAAGCGCCCTTTTGGGTCGTCACCACTACCTCGTTGGTACGCTCTTCCAACCCGGTCACGCGGTGGTCAAAGCGGATCTCACCGCCAAGGCGGGTAAACTCCGCCGCCATGGCACGGGTCACCTCGGCGTAGTTCACAATGCCACTCGAAGGCACGTAAATCCCCGCCACGCCGGTGATATTGGGTTCGCGCTCTTTGAGCGCCTCGGTCTCTAGCCACTCTCGCTCCAATCCGTTGGCGGCGGTGCGCTCCCACAGCGCCTCCATGCGCTGTTTTTCGAGTGCATTGGTGGCGACGAGCAGCTTGCCGCAGATGTCGTAGCGCACGCCGTGCTGGTCGCAGAATTCACGGGTGGCGCGGTTGCCTTCCAGGCAGAACCTCGCTTTCAGGCTGCCCGGCGTGTAGTAGACCCCCGCATGAATCACACCGCTATTGTGACCGGTTTGATGCTGGGCCGCTCCCGACTCTTTCTCGATCACCAAAAGGCGCTTATCTGGGTACGCCTGTTGCAGCTGCATGGCGGTAGAAAATCCCAAAATACCACCGCCTACAATGATGAAATCCCACATGAATGTCGTTACCTGTGCCAAATTTTCAAAATTTATTGATAATAGCCGCTATTCAGCGTTGACCGCCACGCCCCTACATTGGTCTAAGCCACATTGGTTCAAGGAGTTCCCATGGAGCATGAAGCCCCGCGTCAAAACCTCGCGATGAGCGCCTACCAATCGCTCAAGCATGACATCATTCGCGGCCGCTACGCGCCTGAAGAGAAGCTCTTGATGAGCCGCTTGAAAGCGTATTACGGGGTGAGCACCGGGCCGCTGCGCGAAGCCCTTTCACAGCTGGTGGCCGACCGTTTGGTGGTCGCCATCAGTCAACGCGGCTACCGAGTGGCCGCCATGTCGCTGGCCGAGCTGAACGATATCTACGATGCCCGCGCCCAGTTGGAAGGGCTGATTTTGCGCTTGGCGATCGAGCGCGGCGACGACGATTGGGAAGCCAACGTACTGGCGACCGCCCACCGGCTAGCCAAAGTGACCGAAGTCAGCTCCCCCGACGAGCTGCTGGATGGTTGGGATTTGCGCCACAAAGCGTTTCACACCGCCATCGCCAGCGGCTGTAACTCGCCGCACCTGCTGCAAATGCGTGACACCCTCTTCGATCAGGTGGAGCGCTACCGCCATTTATGGCTGAAAGAGACCGTCATGTCGCCCCAAGCCCTTGACACCAAACGCCAGGAGCATGCCGCTCTGGTCGACGTGATTCTGGCGCGCAACGCCGAGCAAGCCGCTAACCTGATGCGCGACCACCTCATGACGCCAGTCCCCATCATTACCCGGGTACTCCAAGCCCGTGGCATCGATTAAAATCTTCGTTTTAAAAAAATGTAGAAATTTTTAAATAACGGCGATACATTGGGCTCAACACGATCATCTTTCGGAGTTCACGCCATGACACGCTTCAACTGGGACGACCCGCTACTGCTGGAAAGCCAGCTCACCGACGAAGAGCGCCAGATCCGCGATGCCGCTCACGACTACTGCCAGGAAAACCTGCAGCCTCGGGTGCTCAGCGCCTTCCGTGAAGAGCGTTTTGATCGACAGATCATGAACGAGATGGGCGAGCTGGGCCTGCTAGGTGCCACGGTGTCTCCGGAATACGGCGGTGCGGGCGTCAACCATGTGGCTTATGGCCTAATCGCCCGCGAAGTAGAGCGTGTCGATTCCGGCTACCGCTCGGCCATGAGCGTCCAGTCGTCGCTGGTGATGTACCCCATCGAAGCCTACGGCTCCGAAGAGCAGAAGCATAAGTACTTGCCTAAGCTTGCCAGCGGCGAGATGGTCGGCTGCTTTGGTCTGACCGAACCCGACCATGGCTCCGACCCAGGCTCCATGATTACCCGTGCGGAAAAGGTCGATGGCGGTTACCGCCTGACCGGCGCCAAAATGTGGATCACCAACAGTCCGATTGCCGACATTGCCGTGGTATGGGCGAAATCTGCCGCCCACGACAACCAAATCAAAGGGTTCATCGTCGAGCGTGGCACCGAAGGCTTCTCCACCCCGAAAATCGAAGGCAAGGTCTCTCTGCGCGCCTCCATCACCGGCGAGATCGTGTTGGACAACGCCTTCGTCCCCGAAGAGAACCTGCTGCCTAACGTGAGCGGCCTGAAAGGCCCCTTCGGCTGTTTGAACAAAGCCCGCTACGGCATCGCCTGGGGTGTGATGGGCACCGCCGAGTTCTGCTGGCACGCTGCCCGTCAGTACACCCTCGACCGTAAACAGTTTGGCCGCCCGCTGGCCGCCAACCAGCTGATCCAGAAGAAGCTGGCCGACATGCAGACCGAAATCACCCTGGGCCTACAAGCCGCCCTGCAGGTGGGCCGCCTGATGGACAGCGGTAACTGGGCGCCGGAAATGATCTCGCTGATCAAACGCAACAACTGTGGCAAAGCACTGGACATCTCCCGGGTGGCGCGCGACATGCACGGTGGCAATGGCGTCTCCGACGAGTACGGCGTGATCCGCCACATGGTGAACCTGGAGTCCGTGAATACCTATGAAGGTACCCACGATGTGCACGCCCTGATTCTGGGCCGCGCACAAACCGGCATCCAGTCGTTCTTCTAAATTCGTAGCTACTCAGCGAGGCACCCGATGAGCACAGTCGCAAAGCCCCTGGCAGGCATCAAGGTACTCGATATCTCTCGGGTACTGGCAGGCCCCTGGTGCGGGCAGATGCTGGCCGACATGGGTGCCGAGGTGATCAAGGTAGAGCGCCCCCAAAGCGGCGATGACACACGCCACTGGGGGCCACCCTGGCTCTCCGGCAGCAATGAGTCGGCCTACTACCTGTGCGCCAATCGCGGTAAGCGTTCGGTGACGGTGGATATGGCCAAGCCCGAAGGCCAAGCGCTGATCAAGCAGCTCGCCGCGCAGTCGGACGTGCTGCTCGAGAACTTCAAGGTGGGCGGGCTGAAAAAGTATGGCCTGGACTACGCGAGCCTGAAAGCACTCAATCCCGGCTTGGTCTACTGCTCCATCACCGGCTTTGGCCAGGAAAGCCCTTACGCCCACCGGGCGGGCTACGACTTCATGATCCAAGCCATGGGCGGCCTCATGAGCCTGACCGGCCAACCCGACGGTGAACCCGGTGGCGGCCCAGTCAAGGTGGGGGTCGCCATTACCGACATTTTCACGGGCCTGTATGCCACCAATGCGGTGCTGGCAGCGCTATACCAGCGCCGCGACAGTGGCGAAGGCTGCCATATCGACCTGGCGCTCATGGATGTGCAGGTGGGCGTGTTGGCCAATCAGGCGTTGAACTACCTGACGTCTGGCCAGGTGCCCCAACGTCTGGGTAATGCACACCCCAACATCGTGCCCTATCAAGCCTTTGCCACGGCCGATGGTCATATGATCGTGGCAGTCGGTAATGACGAGCAGTTCAGACGCTTCTGCCAGGTGATCGACCAGCCGCAGCTCGCTCAAGACGAGCGCTTCGCCACCAACGGCAGCCGAGTTCAGCATCGCGACACCTTGATACCGCTTCTGGAATTGGCACTTGGCGCACAACCTACCGATACTTGGCTTTCGGCCTTCGAGGCCGTGGGCGTGCCCTGCGGGCCGATCAATACCCTGGATCGCGTGTTCGACGACCCCCATGTCAAAGCACGCGGATTGAAACAAACGTTGCCACATTCCCAGGCAGGTGAGGTCAACCTCGTAGCCAATCCGATCCGCATCAACGGCGAATCGATCAGTGCCACGACAGCGCCGCCCACGCTTGGCGAGCACACGGACAGCGTGCTGGATGCCATCGGCATCAGCGATGAGCAGCGCCTAGCGCTTCGCCAAGCGGGCATAATCTAATCAGACGCTATTGGCGGCAAACGAGCCTACCGCCCCGCTTCTCAAAACGCCCTTCGGGGCGTTTTTTATTGGGAGGAAAGCGTTCACCTCATCGCCCACTTCGCTATACAAAACCTATACAGACATGACATAAGCCGCTAGACTGGCGATATCTTCTCTGTTGATACCTGTCTAACAAAGCACGGACATACTCGGGCTTTTGACAATCAAGGTGAGCGGTATTGCCGCCACGTTAGCGAGCGCAAGCGAACATGTCAGGAGACGTTATGGGTAACTGCGCGCGGGTAAATGGCACGTGTAAACGCTGCGAGGGAGCGCTCCCTTTTGATTTCACGATGGCGTTTCAACCCATCGTGGACGTTGCCCTGGCACGCGTGACGACCCACGAAGCCTTGGTTCGAGGCATCAATGGCGAGTCGGCTTGGAGTGTCATTTCCCAAGTCACCGATGACCTACTCTACCGCTTTGATCAATCCTGCCGAGTCAAAGCCATCGAGCTTGCCAGTGAACTAAGTATGGAAACGGATCTTTCCATCAACTTTCTTCCCAATGCCGTATACGAACCGGAAGCATGTATTCAGGCAACGCTAGAAGTCTCGCAGCGAGTCGGCTGGCCAACCGACAAGCTCATTTTCGAGATCACCGAAACCGAGCGTGTGCGCGACCGGCAACACCTCTGCAACATCATCGACGCCTATCGCTCCATGGGCTTCAAAACCGCTCTCGATGACTTCGGTAACGGCTATGCCAACCTGGACCTGCTCACCGACCTCGCCCCGGACAAGCTGAAAATCGATCGCGAACTGGTGATGCAGTGCGACCACGACCCTCGTCGTCAGGCGCTGCTGAATGCCATTATTGTGCTCGCCTCCGAACTCGACATGACGCTGATTGCCGAAGGTGTCGAGACCCGCGCTGAAGCCTTATGGCTTGCCCAGGCGGGGATTACACGTCAGCAGGGCTTCTTCTATGCCAAACCGGCGATCGGCAAACTGGGCACCGAATTGACCCCGCTGCTCGAGGCGCTGCGGTCAGAGTCCCAGCGACGCACGGAGAGCTGAATGACCAGCATGAGCACGGACCATCTCTACCAATTGGTGAACCGTTCCAAACGGAATACGGAGAACGTCATCAAAACGGCGCCTCTCGGTATCTGCATTACCGATCCTCACGGGTATTTCGAGATGGTCAATCCGGCCTACTGTCAATTTTACGGCTATCGAGAAGAGGAGCTGATTGGCCAGCACTTCACGCTCGTGGTGCCTGAAGCGTACCGCGCCCAAATGCGTCAATTGCACGATGAGTTCATCCACGGCGAGGAGACCCATGAACTGCGTCAGGAGTGGGAAGTGCGCTGCAAGAATGGCGAAGCCCGCACCATCATCGCCGAAGCTGCCCGTATCGAGGGCGACGATGGTCAATCGCGCAAAGTCACCTTCATCGTCGATATCACCCAGCGCAAGCAGCTCGAGGAGCGCTTGAAACAGGCCAACGAACGTTTGGAGTATTTGGCCCACCATGACGAGCTCACTGGGCTGCTCAACCGTCGTCAAGGCCTCGCCAAACTCGAAGAGGCGATCGAACGCTCTCGCCGTTACGGCAACCCACTTAGCATCGTGCTGTTCGATCTCGACGATTTCAAGAACATCAATGACACCTACGGCCACAGTACCGGCGACAGCGTTCTACAAGCGCTGACGCAGGTCGTCAATCAACAGCTGCGAGAGACCGACTTCCAAATACGTCTTGGCGGCGAAGAGTTCTTGATCATCATGCCAGAAGTCGATGCCGATTCGGCCCGTATCGCCATGGAGCGCATTCGCCAAGAAGTCGCGCGAACGCCCTACACCGAACATGCGCTAACCGTCACGCTATCGGCGGGCATCGCATGCTACATTGAAGCCTCGAGTACTCGAATGCTTGATCGCGCCGATAAAGCGATGTATCAGGCCAAACAAGCCGGGCGCAACCGGATTGTCATCGCACCGTCACCTGTGTGATCAACGCTATTGCGCACTATGCTAAAGCAACACCCTATCCTAAAAGGAGCTGAGTCATGAGCAATGCCGAGCTTAACGAACTAAAGCAGAAATACGTCGCGGCGGGCGCTGCAAGCCCCGCTACCGCCTTTGCGGATCGCGCCGAAAACGCTGAGATCTGGGACGCCGACGGCAACCGCTTCATCGACTTCGCAGGCGGCATTGGCGTGTTGAACGTGGGGCATCGGCATCCAAAAGTCGTGGCCGCCGTCAAAGCCCAATTAGATAAGGTGATGCATACCTGCCAAACGGTCATGCCTTATGAAGGCTACGTCAAAGTGGCCGAGAAGCTGAGCCACATCGTTCCTGTGCGTGGCCACGCCAAAGTGATGCTGGCCAACTCTGGTGCCGAAGCGCTGGAAAACGCAGTAAAAATTGCCCGCGCCGCCACCGGCCGCTCTAATGTCATCTGTTTCGACGGCGGCTATCATGGCCGGACCTTCTACACCATGGCCATGAACGGTAAGGTCGCGCCCTACCAAACCGACTTCGGCCCGATGCCCGGCACCGTCTTCCGCGCCCCCTACCCGGTGCCTTATCACGGCGTGAGTGAAGACGAAGCGATTCGCGGCCTGAAAATGGCGCTGAAAACCGACGCCAACCCGAAAGACACCGCCGCGATCATTCTGGAGCCGGTGCTGGGTGAAGGCGGTTTCTATCCGGCCCCGAAGAGCTTCTTGGAAAAGATCCGCGAAATTTGCGATGAGCACGGTATGCTAATGATCATCGACGAAGTGCAGTCGGGCTTTGGTCGTACCGGCAAGATGTTTGCCATCGAGCACAGCGGCGTCGAGCCGGACATGATGACCATGGCCAAGAGCATGGCCGACGGCATGCCGATCTCTGCCGTGGTCGGTACCGATAAAATCATGGATGCCTCAGGCCCGAACTCCCTGGGCGGCACCTATACCGGTAGCCCCACTGCGTGTGCAGCGGCGCTGGCCGTCATGCAAGTCTTCGAAGAAGAGAACATTCTCGAGAAGAGCCAAGCGGTGGGTGAAAAGCTAGCTCAGCGCTTCGGTGGCTGGCAGAGCAAATTCGACTGCATCGACAACGTGCGCAACATGGGTGCCATGGCCGCGTTCGAACTCGTCAACAACAAAACCGACCGCACGCCAAACCCAGACCTGGCCGCTGCGCTGTGCAAGAAAGCCCGCGAAGAGGGGCTGATCCTGCTCTCCTGCGGTATGTACGGCAACACCATTCGCTTCTTGATGCCCGTCACCATTGAAGATGACGTGTTGAATGAAGGCCTGGATATCATCGAGTCCTGCCTGGAATCACTGATCTAAGCGTTCGATACGAGCCACAGCGCCGCCTCTAAGGGCGGCGCTGTCGTTTGTGTACGGCGTATCTCGTCAGATGAACAGGGGAACCGGCCTACTGACCCACGCGAACACCCTCTCCTTCTTATGTACACGTCGCTGCAGCTTTAGCATCACAGAAAACACGCGATACTGTCGGACATGTTGATGTCAATCACGACTCCTCTATTGAACGCCTCTTGCAATACGTTATAACATATCAAAACAACACAACGGAGATTCGATCATGCCAACACTTGCTAACAAGAAGTCCTGCGCGATGGCGCTAAGCATTGCGATCCTAGCCAGCGCCCCGCATGCCTTTGCTAATCACGATCACGACCATCACCACGATGATGGTGAAGCCCATGCGCATGACCATGACCATGACCATGACCATGACCATGACCATGACCACAATCATAGCCACGATCACGA
The DNA here is from genome assembly GCF_022348135.1 of Halomonas sp. McD50-4. NCBI lineage: Bacteria > Pseudomonadati > Pseudomonadota > Gammaproteobacteria > Oceanospirillales > Halomonadaceae > Halomonas > Halomonas sp. McD50-4. Next base: position 39,589 of record NZ_JAKRFG010000018.1, read on the forward strand.
CCAGGGCCATGCGCATGACAACGATATTTACGCGGGCTATTTCGACGATGCGCAAATTGCCGATCGCGCGCTTTCCGACTGGGAAGGCGACTGGCAATCCGTATATCCCTATTTACTTGACGGCACTCTAGACCCTGTCTTCGCGCATAAAGCCGAACAAGGCGATAAAACTGCCGAAGAGTACAAAGCCTACTACGACACCGGTTATGCCACCGATGTCGAGCGGATCGTGATCGATGGTAGCAGCGTCACCTTCTTTGCCAACGGCGAGTCGATGACCGGCGACTACCAGTACGATGGCTACGAGATCTTGAATTACGAGGCCGGTAACCGAGGCGTTCGCTTCATCTTCGAACTAGCAGACGACGCCAGCGACGATGCGCTCCCCCACTATATTCAGTTCAGCGACCACAGCATCTATCCGACGGATGCAGGCCACTACCACTTGTATTGGGGAGATGATCGTGAAGCGCTGCTGGAGGAGTTGACCCACTGGCCGACCTACTATCCTTCGTCGCTCAGTGGCGAAGATATCGTCGACGAAATGTTGGCTCACTGACGGTTTAGCCCGACACTCGCCATCCCCGAGCGCTGGCCACTACGCCAGCGCTCTCTTCATCTCTCCTTTCACTCCCACCATTCACTATAGGCAACCGCGTCATGGGCATGCAGACTCTCGGCATGCACCACTTTTAGCCGGAACCCCGACACACCTGGCGCTTGGCGCAGCGTGGTGTCCAGCCGCCGTGCGGCATCCTCGCAGAACATCAGGTTCTGCCCGTTGGCCAAGGCAAACGCCTGCTCGTCGATGCGCTTGACGGCGGTTTGCAGTGCCGTACCTAAGGCTCGCTCTACCCGGTCGATCATGTTCTCCATGAACGTTTCTATCGAGATGGCAGCGTCGTCCGTCGTGGCAAGGCGAAGCGTGAGGTGAGCCACGCTACGCTGGCTATGGGGCGTCGCCAAGATGCCCTCTTCACTGCCCAGCCACGCCAATACCGCCGACTTGCTCAGCGGTATGTCCTCAAAGTCCTCTTCGAAGGCTTGCTGAATCAACTGCCGCGCCAAAGCAGCCGAGCATGGGCATGTCGAAGAGTAGCCCACCTCGAGATCGAGCGCCGATTGAAACCCATCGGGGGACAACTCGCAGCGCAACGTGAAGGGGTAGTACTTCCACCCCGAGAGCGGACTAATCAGCGCGGCGCGCTCGAGCGGTAACTCCCCTGCGATGCTGAGGTAGGCGTGCTGGGACAGCCCCTCCTGGCTGGCTAAAAAACGCTCGAGCACGCTCTGCACCAACCCTAGGGAGAGCGGTGTCTGCTCGAGCGGCGCCAACCCTAGATAGAGCCGCGACATATGAATGCCCCGGGCCTCTTTCGCGTCGAGACTGACCGTGGCATCGAGCTTGGCAGCGACGCGCTGGGTGCCGAGCAGTACCGGCATCGCGATGCCCTCCATGCCCACACGGGTCAACGTGCCCTGCGAATTAGGGGCTTGCTTGGCGACATCGGGCATGGTGGAAACGATCATGGAGTAACCTCTTGAGCGGCGGTAAAAAAGCGGTAGAGTCCTGCGACGGTATCGGGCGACACGTTCTGGGTAATGAAAACGAAGCGGGAGACACGATCACCCACACTGGCCTTGGGCAGCGGCGCCGGCGGGTGAAAAATATGCTGCACGCCGTGCAGTGCCAGCGGGGCTTCTCTGTCGGTCAGGTGTACCACGGCTTTCATGCGCAGCATCTTTTCGTCCATCAGGGACATCAACAAGTTCAGCCACTCTTCCAAGGCGTCCGGCTCGATCGGCTCGTCCACACTAAAGCAGAAGGAGTGGATGCCATCGCCATGCTGGACCGCGTTGGCCTGCGAGTTGGCAAAAGCCCCCTTGTACTGCTCCACCGGATGTAACTCGTAACGGCTGGCGCTAAGCCATTGAGCCACTTGGAACGCTTGGCTTTCTTCCGAGTAAAGCCCCGCGCCCACCAGTAGATCGGCCGACAGTTCGCCGTTGACCACCTGCCACTGCTCGGCGGCAGGGTTGAGTTTGGCCAAGCGATTCGCTAGGCGAGAAACCTGCTCGTCGCTCGCCAAGTCCGTCTTGGTGATCAGCAGCTTTTCCGCCACGGCGGCTTGCTGCTGCGCCTCCTGGTGGGCATCCAACGTAGCAACCCCATTGACCGCATCCACACAGCACACCACGCTATCCAGCCTGAATCGGTGTGCTAACCAGTGATCCGTCATCAACAGTTGGAGCAGAGACGTTGGCTCGGCCAGCCCAGTGGTTTCGATCACCACGCGGGCGGGCAGTGGTTTCCCTTGCGCCTCCAAGCCATCGCACGCTTGCTGCAAGGTGCGGCTAAGATCCCCCCGTAGCGTGCAGCACAAACAGCCGCTGCTCATCTCGATGACCGCCTGCTCATCGCTGTGGGTAATCAGCTGGTTGTCGAGCCCGATAGCACCGAACTCGTTGATCACCACCAGGGTGTTCTGCATGGAGCTTTGGTGTACCCAGCGGTTGAGCAGCGTGGTTTTACCGCTGCCCAGAAAGCCCGTGAGTAGGTTGATGGGTGTTAACGATGGATCCTGCATATACCTTATCCCCACCTTGCTTTGCGGTAATGGTGCTCGTGCTGCTCCTGGCGCTCTTTCGCTTCGATACAGAGCTTGGCGGTGGGCCGAAACATCAGCCTGGCCAAGCCGATGGGCTCTCCGGTTTCGTCGCAGTAGCCGTAGTCGCCGTGTTCGATACGTTTCAACGCGGCGGCAATATTATTGAGCAGACGGCTCTCGCGATCCGCTTGCCGCAACGCCAAACTCAGCTCCTCCTCGAACGCCGCTTGATCGGCCTCGTCGCTGTCACGCTCGTGGGAAGCAATGACGCACCGGATTTCCTGTAGATGCGCTTCTATCTCATCGCGCTCCTCCAGCAACCGCTGACGGAAAAAGGCGAGCTGTTCGTCGTTCATATAGTCGCTGTCGGGCATCGCCAGGAGCTTATCTGCCCAGGCTTTATCAGCCTTTCTCGGGCGCGTGTCGGCGGGGTTGCCTTGATCTGGCATAGCGTCATCCCATCCAAAATAGTACGTTATAAAGTCACACAAAATAGGCAGCGATCATGGGTGCCCCTCGGCGCTCATGCGCTGCCGAGTCGTTTGTAAAGAGAGACTCCCAGCGCTAGGCGGGATCGATACTCATCAACAGGGGCTTACTACCGCTCTCCAGTGACGGGCTTCTATGCACCAGGCCCCGCTCTTCGCTGCCGATCCAGCCGCTGCCCTTGATCAAACCGATATCGCCGGGCGAGAGGCGCCGGACTGCCGCATTGTCGGTGGCAATCTCGGGTTTATCGGGGTGCGGCGCCCCCAGCCCTTGACGATTGATGGCGTCCTCCGGCAACCACTCGCTGCCTGGGCCCACATAGGTCGTGACGAGCCGCACCGGCAGGTTGTCGCAGTGAAAGCGGGGGCACATGGCACCATCAAGCAAGCGCAGGCGAAGACCGACGGTACGCGTTTCGAATAGGAAGGCCATCGCTTCGGCAATGGTGGCGATGTCGTCCACCAGCGGCTTGGCTGCTTCAGGTGCGGGAAGCTGACGCAGCAGGTCCGCCACCATGGCATCGTCGGGCTGCCCCAACCAGCTATATTGCCAGGCGCGCTCCGTTTGGCACTGGGCTTGGGCACTCAAGGCGATCTCAGCGGGCATGGGGCGTTCGAAAATCGCGATATTCACGGCCTCTTCGAAAATACGCGGTAACACGCTAATGTCCTGACCAATGGCCGCGTGCGCAGGCCATGCGTCAGCGGGGGATACATAAGACACGGGCGACGACATCATGAGAACTCCGATAGTGTGAAGAAGCGATGGAGACGGCCACACGCTCGCACCGGGGCAGACGGTCGACCGCTGCCAGCACGGCGGCGTTAACGCATGGGAAAGCGCTCCGACTCGAGCGCAAAGCGCTGACGAACGAGCCGCCAGCCCTGGGAGATCAGCGTTGACAGCATGAACAGCAGGGCAGCGAGCGAGACGATGGTAGGGCCAGTCGGCGTATCGAGGAGATAGGCGCTTTTCAGCCCTCCCGCCACCGACAGCATGGCCACCCCCATTGCAAGCAGCGCCATGGTCTCGGGCGTGCGACAAAACGGACGCGCCGTGGCGGCGGGTATGATCAGCAGAGCGGCGATCAGCAGAACACCGACGACCTTCAACGCCACGGCAACGACCAGGGCCAACGCCAGAGTGAGCACTAACTGTTCACGACGCGGCTGAATGCCGCTGGCATAGGCCAGCTCCTCGCTGAGAGTGGCGGCCAGTAAGGAGGACCACCGCCAGCACAGCAGCAGCAACACCAACGCCACGCCGCCGCCGATCACCCACAAATCCTGTTTACCGACGGCCAGAATATCGCCAAACAGGTACGCATGTAGGTCGATACGGACCCCACTAAGAAACGACACGGCGACCAGCCCAATCGCGAGCGCCGAGTGGGCCATCACGCCAAGCAGCGTATCCATGGCGTAGCCACGGCCGCTCAGCAGGGAAACACTGGTGGCCATTAACAGTGCCACCGCCAGTACGCCGAGGAAAATCGAGATATTCATCAACAGCGCTAGCGCCACGCCCAGAATGGCCGCGTGGGCCGTAGCATCGCCAAAGTACGCCATACGCCGCCACACCACGAAACAGCCCAGCGGAGCGGCGGCCATCGCTACGAGGATGCCCGCCAACATGGCGCGCCACATGAAGTCATCCAACATGGGCGGTCTCCTGGGGTTGGTGACGATAGAGCGCCAGCGTTCGTGCGGCCTGGTCACCGAACAACGAGCGATAATCCTGCGTCGAGGCCACGTGCTCGGGCTTGCCCTGGCAACAGACGCAGCGATTCAGGCAAAGCACGTGATCCGAGGTCTGCATCACCACGTGCAGGTCGTGGCTGACCATTAAAACGGCGCAGCCGTACGTGCGGCGAACGCTATCGATATGGCGATAAAACGCCGCCGTACCCTGGTGGTCGAGGCCTTGCGTTGCCTCATCGAGAATCAAAATATCGGGCTTGACCAGCAGCGCTCGCGCCAGCAGTGCGCGCTGAAACTGTCCCCCTGACAGCTCGCTCATATTGGCCTGCCGCAGTGTCTCGGCACCGGCGTCTTCAAGGGCGCTATCGACCTCTTGACGTGAGTGGCGGCGCGGCAAGTTGATGAAGCGCTGGACCGTCATGGGTAGCGTAGGGTCCAGATGGAGCCGTTGGGGCACGTACCCAATGCACTGATTCGGAGCGATGGTAACGCTGCCCGAGGTGGGTTTTACCGCGCCCACCAGGGTTTTCACCAGCGTCGACTTTCCCGAGCCGTTGGGGCCAATCAACGTGAGTACCTGTTCACGAAACAAGTCGAGATGAATATTCTCGAGTATCTGCTGCCCACCGAAGCGAACGTTCAACTGACGAACGCTAAGTACCGCTTCACGATGGAGGTAAGATGCAAGTGACATCATTGACATCCGCTCTTGACGCATTTGTTATGTTATAACATAAATATCAAGACTAGCGATACTTGGATGTCCTTTCTTGTCTCGTTCACTCAGCCTCGTCTCATCAGGAGCCCTCATGCCACACCTCTTTACGTACTTCGCTCTGCCATTACTAACGGCCTTTCCCTTAGCAGCCTCGGCGGAAGTGCCCCGCGTCGCGGTCGATATTCCCCCCGTTTACTCACTGGTATCGATCGTGATGGGCGACGTTGGCTCGCCCGAGTTGTTCATTCAGCCCGGCGCCTCTCCCCACGGCTATTCGCTGCGTCCATCGGAAGCCAGCGCGCTGGACAGTGCGGATCTGGTGATATGGGTCAGCGATGCGCTCACCCCTTGGCTGGAAGGGCCGGTGGACAATCTAGCGGGCGACGCTCACCACCTAGAACTGATGGACGTTCCCGGCACCCGCACGCTGGAATATCGCGAGGGGGCGACGTTTTCTCTAGACGGTGAGCTGGCACACGGCCATGACCATGACCATGACCATGATCACGAGCATGAGCACGGACACGAGCATGACCATGAACACGGGCATGACCACGGGCATGATCACCATGGTCATGATCACAGCCATACCGGCATGAACCCGCACGCTTGGCTCGCCCCTGGGAATGCCCGCCAGTGGCTGGCGGCCATCGCCGAGCAGCTAAGCGAACTCGACCCGGATAACGCCGCCACCTATCGCGATAATGCCGCACAGGGCCAAGCGTCACTGACCGCCCTCGAACAGCGCCTCCAGGAGCGCTTGGCCGACAGCACGGACACCCGCTTCATCGTGTTCCACGATGCGTACCAGTACTTCGAAGAGGCCTTTAACGTTCATGCCGCGGGGGCCATTTCCATCGGCGATGCATCCGCTCCCAGCCCGGCACGCATCGAGGCGTTACAGACGCTCGTCAACGAAGAGAATATTCAGTGTGTCTTCAGCGAACCGCAGTTCAACCCGCAGATGGTCAACAACGTGTTTGGGGATACGTCGGCGTACTTGGGCGTGATGGATCCACTCGGCGTGGGCTTGACGCTGGAGGCGGGACTGTACTCCGCATTACTGGAACAGCTAGCCGGTGAAATAACCAACTGCACGAGCGCTAAAAGTGAGTAATACTCGTCATTTGCCTAAGTGATCAAACGTAACGCTGCGTGCGAAGTGCTGAGCGCAGCGTTACGTGAGCCTCGGTAAGGAGCGATGACTCGACTACTCAACGACGGAACGATGACATGAAGCGCGTCGCAGGCGCTGCGGTTGGCGTGGCCTTGCTCGTCGCACTCACGCTGTGCGTGAGCCTTTATCGCACCCTTCATGCGCCCGCGAGCGTCTCGGTGGTCAGCCCGATGGGCGATTACCTGATCGAATCGGTGAGAGTCTCAGGACTACTCGCCCCCTTGGGAGGCGTCGCTTACCTGCGTGTCATCGAGCGGGCAGCGCCCGCGAACGTTTATCGCACGCCCCTTTTCGACACGCAGCATATCGACTTTTCGACGACATCCGAGAATAGCCGCTATTTAGAGGCCATCGTTTGGGTGCGCTTCGATAAGCAGATGCAGCACTTCTTTATCAGCATGCCGCAGTGGCGTGCTGATTGGCGAAACCGCTTCATCAGCAATACGCCCTTCGAAGCAGGCGGAAACGGCTAGGAAGCCCTCCCCGACGGCATCATTTACCGTGGCCGCCGGTCGCCTTCCAGGAAATTGGCGGTAAACACGGCTTTTCCGTGGGTCTCGAACGACCACTTCATCACGTCACTCAGTGCCGCCATCACCTCATCGAACTCGCCAAATACCTGGGTGCTCATTCGGTTGGGGTGAACCTCCAGTCCGGTAGCCTCCAATCGTTGGACCACCTCTTTGACGACTGGCTTGAAATCATCGGCCAGCGGGTAGTAGCTTAGCTGTACAGAAAGGTACATATCGCCTCCTCGATCGTTTCTATGGCGCAGTTCGAAACTGCTGCCACGCGGCCAGTATGGCCGTACGCGTCTCATCTGGATGCTCCATGGGGAACATGTGTGTCCCCGGCACCGTGCTGACCGGCAGCCCGCGACGAGCGATACGCTTGAGCCGCCCCGGCGTCATCAAGTGCGACTGCTGCCCCGCCACCAGTTGAATGGGCACACCCACGCGCTGCGGTAATTTGGAGAGGTGATCCGGCAAGTGGCGGAAAATCTCCAGCTCGATGTTGGGGTCGAAGGTCAGCTCAGCGCTGCCGTCGTCCAGTAGTCGCGTGCCTGCTTCAATGTAGTCGTTGAGTGCCTCGGGGGTAAAGCGACGGAAGAGACCACGGCGACGCAGCGAGGTCGCCATCGCCTCGCGGCTGGGCCACACGCTGCGACGCCCTTTGGTTTTACCCGCCGGTGTGATGCGATCCATCAATCCAAAGCGCTTGGCCGCTTTCATCGCCCAGGCATCCGGCCCCAGCATCAGCGGCGGGTCGAGCATGATCACACCGCGAAAACGCTCCGGCTGCTTGTCGGCAGCCATGGCCATCAGCGTGCCGCCCAACGAGTGCCCCACGCCCAGCAGTGGCGCGTCGGTCTCGGGCAGGTAACTGAGCAATTCATCCACCAAGTTGCTCCAGTTATGGTTCACTGGATAATCCGGGTGGTGGCCCAGGCGGTCCAGCGGGTGGACATCGAACGATTCTGCCAGTGGGTCTAACAGGCTGCGGTAGCTCAAGCCGGGAAAGCCATTGGCATGGGCAAACACTAAGCGGGGGCGTTGGGTGGCATCGGCAGGCATGGCAGGCTCGCGGGTCGGCTAACGGGAAGGGGCGCTATCTATCATACGTCTGTTTTAACGCGGGCACCGAACCTCGTCAATCCATCCAAGGATTAACCGGCTAATTAAAACAGCGAGAGCTGCTGGGCAGCGGTTTCTTCCGCCAAGCGGTAGCCGACGCCCAGCAGGCGCACGGGGCGTGCGCCCCTCGCCCAGCCCACGTTGAGCAGTGTCTCAAACTGCTCCAGGTTAGGTGCGGGGTCGGCGTGTTCGACAGTGGTTTGGGTGAAGTCGTTGAACTTTACTTTCACCATCACCCCGCGCACGGCGGGGGCCGGGTCTAGGCGAGCGTAACGGCGCTCTAAATCGCTGATCAGCTCGGGGAGCTGCTGGCGGCAGGCGTCTAGGGTGGGTAAATCCTGGGAGTAGGTTTGCTCGGTGCTGATCGACTTGCGCTCGCGGTGGGTTTTGACCGGGCGCTCATCGCGCCCGTGGCTAAGTTCGTGTAGCCGATGACCAAAGCGGCCAAAGCGTTCCACCAGCTCGGTCAACGGCCGGGCGCGCAGATCCGCGCCGGTCTGAATGCCCAGCTCGGCGAGTTTTTCAGCGGTCCGCGGCCCCACGCCGTGGATCTTTTTCACCGGCAGCTGCTGCACGAAGGCGTCGATATCGTCAGGCGTGATGACAAAGAGACCATCGGGCTTGCGCCAGTCGCTGGCGATCTTGGCGAGAAACTTGTTGGGTGCCACGCCCGCCGAAACGGTAATACCCACTTCTTGCCTCACCCGCTGGCGAATGGCTTCGGCCATGCGGGTAGCGCTGCCGTGGTACAGCGTGACCTCCGAGACATCCAGAAAGGCTTCATCCAGCGACAGCGGCTCGATCAGCTCGGTCACATCGCGGTAGATGGCAAACACCTGGCGGGCAACATCTTTGTACTTCGCCATATCGCCCCGAATCACCGTGAGATGGGGGCAACGTTTGAGCGCCTGGGCCATAGGCATGGCGGAGTGAATACCGAACTTACGCGCCGGGTAGTTGCAGGTGGCAACCACCCCGCGCTGCTCCACACTGCCGCCAATGGCAATGGGGATATTGGTCAACGCGGGGTTATCGCGCATCTCTACCGCCGCATAGAAGCAGTCACAGTCGCAGTGGATGATTTTGCGCACAGGCCGACCTTGCCTCCGCCCTTACCTGTAAAAAAGCACAGTTTATCACAGGGTGTGCTACAGCGCTGATGAGCAGCAAAACCCTAGGCGGGGGCGCTGTGAATCCCTCCCTGGACGCTACTTTCGCCATCCCTGGCGAAAGACCCCCGCTACGGGTTTTCCGCCCATACTCGCTGGTCTAAATCACGTACCACAAAAGGTGCGCAACACCTGCTCGCTTTCCGTGGCCGGAGCGGCCAAGCGGCGCGCTTCTTCGGATTCATCAAAGGGCTGCGTGACCGCCGCGAGCAGCGTGTGGAAAGGCGCGAAATCGCCTTCTACCGCCGCATCGATGACCTCTTGAATGCGGTGATTGCGGGGAATCACCACCGGGTTGGCGTGGCGCATGGCATCCAGACGCTCACTCTGCTGGCTCGCTTGCTGGGCGTTTTCCCAGTCGGCCAGCCAAGCGGTCAGGCCAGCGGGCTGCGTGGTCAGCGCCAGCAGCGCCTCTTTTTGGGAGTGGGCTGACGTGTCCGCGCTCAAGACTTGAGCATAGTGCGTCAACGCGTCGAACGTCGCGGTCATGTCCATGCGGCCTTGATGCATCTGGATCTCTAGCGCTTCCATCAGCGCCACGGCGCGATCGCTTTCCGGGGCAAGGCCCAGCTTGTCGGCATGCAGGCGGCGCTGCTCGGCGCCAAAACGAGCGGTAAAGCCGCGTAGCACCTCGGTGGCTTGCTCTACCGCAGCATCGCCCTCAACGCGCATCAGCGGAAGCAGGGTTTCGGCAAAACGAGCCAGGTTCCATTGGGCAATGCCAGGCTGATTGTCGAAGGCGTAGCGCCCGCCCTGGTCAATGGAGCTATACACCTTCTGCGGGTCGAACTGCTCCATAAACGCGCAGGGGCCGTAATCGATGGTTTCACCGGCAATGCTGCAGTTGTCGGTATTCATCACGCCGTGAATAAAGCCCAAGCTCATCCAACGCGCCACTAGCGCCGCTTGGCGGGCGGTCACCGCCTCCAACAGCGCCAGGTACGGATCGTCAGCATTGGCCGCCTCTGGGTAGTGGCGGGCAATCACATGGTCGGCCAGCGCTTTTAGCGCGCTTTCATCGCGGCGAACGGCGGCAAACTGGAACGTGCCCACGCGAATATGGCTGCTGGCCACGCGGGTCAGCACGGCTCCCGGCTCGGCCATTTGGCGCACCACGCGTTCGCCGGTTGAAACGGCAGCCAAGGCGCGAGTGGTAGGTACGCCCACGGCGGCCATGAACTCGCTCACCAGGTATTCGCGTAGCACCGGGCCAAGGGGCGCACGGCCGTCGCCACCGCGAGAAAACGGCGTGCGCCCGCTGCCTTTTAGCTGCACATCACGGCGCTCACCCTGCTGGTTCACCACTTCGCCCAACAACAGCGCGCGGCCATCGCCTAGCTGAGGCACGAAGTTACCGAACTGGTGCCCGGCGTAGCCCAACGCTCTAGGCTCGGCACTCGGCGGTAGCTGGTTACCGCTGAACCACTGGGCCAGCGTGGCGTCGTCGGGCCGCGTTTGCATGCCTAGCTGCGCGCCCAAGGCATCGTTGAAGGCGATCAGGCTGGGCTGGGCAACGGGCGTGGGCTGGCACGCCACCCACAGGGGTTCCGGCAAGGTGGCGAACTGATGTTCGAAAGACAGCACGGGCAACTCCGCTTTTCAATGAATGGCCTAAAGAATACCCTAGCAGCTTACTCAAGTAATGGGCGATAGCATGCCGCAAAGAGACGCGTTAACCCCTGTTAAGTCACCGATAGAACAAGAGGCGCTCACGCCCCTGCCCCTGGGTTTCTACAACCGCGATACGTTGGAAGTGGCCCGAGACCTGCTTGGCTGTTAGCTGGTGCGCCAGCTGGATGGCGAGCTGATGGCCGCGCGCATCGTGGAAACCGAGGCCTACCGCGGCTCGGAAGATTCCGCCTGCCACGCCCACCGGCGTAGAACCCCGCGAACCGAGGCGATGTTTGGCCCGCCCGGTCACGCCTACGTCTATTTGGTGTACGGCATGCACTGGCTGCTGAACGTGGTCACCCAGCCAGAAGGCAACCCCTGCGCGGTACTGATTCGCGCGGTGGAACCGGTGATTGGCGAGCCAGCCATGCGCGCATGGCGCAGCGTCGCGGGGCGCAATCTGTGTAACGGCCCTGGCAAACTCACCCGCGCGCTGCTTATCGATAACGCCCTCTACGGCCACGATATGACGCAGAACAGCGATCCGTCGAACGGATTGTGGATTACGTCTGGCGAGCCGCTCAGCGCGATTGCCAGCGGCCCAAGAGTCGGCATCGATTACGCCCAACCCGCCGACCGCGACGCCCCCTGGCGGTTATGGAGCGAGGGCAACCCGTGGGTATCTAAAGCGCGTTAAGCGCCCTTCAAGCGGGCCACCGCCTGCTCCAGCACCGGCGTTAGCGGCGCGCGCCACTGGTGAGTCAAAAACTCATCGGCGCGAGTCACGCCCAGCGAGAGCGATGCCACGGGCAGGCCCATGGCATGGGCATCCCGGCAGAAGCGGTAGCCAGAATAGACCATCAACGACGTACCCACCGCCAGCACCGCATCGGCTTGCTGCAGCCCCGCTTGGGCCGCCAACCGACGCGCTGGGGGCACCACATCGCCGTAATAGACCACCTGCGGTTTGAGAATGCCCTTGCAGCGCGGACAGTCCAATACGTTAAAGGTGGAGAAATCGGTTTCCAGATCCGCATCACCATCCGGCGCGTGGTGGGCGTCCAGCGCGGCAAAGGCTGGGTTCATGCGCGCCATTTCGCTGTGCATGGCGTGGCGCATCATTTGATAGCCACAGGCCATACAGGCCACCACGTCCGCTCTGCCGTGAAGATCGATCACCTTTTTCGAGCCCGCCCGCTGGTGCAGGCGGTCCACGTTTTGCGTGACCAGCAGCGCCACATGCCCCATGGCCTCAAGCTCTGCAAGCGCTCGGTGCGCCCCGCTCACCTGGGCTTCGCGCATGGCTTTGAAGCCCACCAGCGCCCGCGCCCAGTAACGCTGGCGTACGGCAAAGGAGCTCATGAAATCACCGTGCTGCACCGGCGGCGGCCGCTTCCACTGGCCATCGGCATCGCGGTAATCGGGAATCCCACTGTCGGTACTCACCCCCGCCCCGGTAATCACCCAGAGTTTGGGGTGGCGTTTGATGAACGCGGCCAGCGCTTCACCGGCCACCTGGCTGCTCTCGCGTTTTTCTGAACTTTCCACGGCCTGCGTCAATGGATCACCCTAGGCAACACTGCGACAAGTCAACGATACTGTATGACAATATAAGCACATGCAATGTGCCCTCGATAGCGGAGTAAGGAGCCTCTCATGCAGTGGGATCACGAGATTATTATTGTCGGTGGCGGCATGGTGGGCGCGGCCCTAGCGGCACGGTTAGGCCAAGCGGGCATTTCCGTGGGGCTCGTCGAGCGCGGTAGCGCCCCCAAACCCGCCAGCGGCGACTACGACCTGCGTATTTCATCGCTCAACGCCCGTTCGCTGGCGTTCGTGAAAGCCAGCGGCACGATACTGCCCGGCGAGCGCTGCTGCCCGTTCCGGCATATTGATGTGGCCAATCAGGATGGCACCGGCCACTCCGTGTTCTCCGCCGAAGAGAGCGGCATGAACGACTTCGGTATCTTTATCGAAAACCGCGCCCTGCAATACGCCCTGTGGCAACGCTTGGAAGCGCTGCCAAGCGTGACCTGCTACACCCAGTGCGCCCCGCTGAGCACCATGGCGGCCACCACCGCCCGCATGCTAGAGCTGGATAACGGCAAAACCCTAAGCGCCCGGCTGATCGTGGGGGCCGATGGTGCCCGCTCTACGCTACGCGAGCTGGCGGGCATTGGCGTGACCAGCTACGACTACCACCAGCGGGCGATGATCATTAACGTCGAGACCGAGCTGCCCCAGCAGGACGTTAGCTGGCAGTGTTTTACCCCCAAAGGGCCGATTGCCATGCTGCCGCTGCCCGGCCAGCGTGCCTCGCTGGTGTGGTACGACAGCGACGAAGCCACCAAAGCCCGCGAACAGCTCTCCGACAATGCGCTCCAGCACGCCATCGAAACCACCTTCCCCCAACGCCTGGGCAAGCTCACCCGCATCGTGGCGCGGGCCAGCTTCCCGATCAAGCGCCAGCACGCCAAGCGCTACATCGGCAAACGCCTCGCGCTGATTGGCGACGCCGCCCACGTGGTGCACCCGCTGGCAGGGCAAGGCTTGAACATCGGCCTGCACGACGCCGACACCCTCGCCGAGCTGATCATCAAAGGCCGCGACCCCGGCGACCACATCAGCCTGCACCGCTTCGAGTGCCAGCGCCGCCTCGCCAACCAAGCGATGATTGCCGCCACCGACAGCTTCCACCACCTATTCACCGGCGCAAAACCGCTGCGCCAACTGGGCGATCTCAGCCTGCACTTGGCCGAGCGCGTGCCGTTTGCCAAACGCATGATGATGCAGCAGGCCAATGGGCTGAATCCGTTTAAAATCGGCTAACGCTGACTATGCTGAGGGAATGGCTGCGATGAGCAGCCCTAAAACAACCACAAGAATCCCTCAAAAAAGGAAAGCGCATGCGACGCAAGCAACCATTCGCGCTAGTAACGGCCGCCTCGTTCACCAGCATTGGCCTGCTGTTGGCCACGCCCTTATGGGCCTGGGATGGCGTGGTCGAGAAGCAGACGTTCGAGATGGAGAGTTTTACCACTCAGGGCGGCGAGACGATTCCCAACGTGACGATCGGCTGGGAAGCCTACGGTGAGCTAAACGAGGCTCGCGATAACGCGATTCTAATTACCCACTTTTTCTCCGGCAACAGCCATGCCGCAGGCCGCTACGAGGCCGATGGCGAGCCCACCGGCTATTGGGATGCCATTATTGGCCCCGGCAAGCCGCTGGATACCGATGAGTACTACATCATCTCTTCCGATACACTGGTGAACCTGGGGGCGAATGACCCTAACGTCACTACTACCGGCCCCGCTTCCATCAACCCCGATACCGGCGAGCCCTGGGGCATGGATTTTCCCGTAGTGACTATTCGTGACTTTGTCGAGGTGCAGCGCGCTCTGCTAGAAAGCCAAGGCATTGAATCGCTGCATGCGGTGATGGGTGCTTCCATGGGTGCCTTGCAGGCTATTGAGTGGGCCAGCGCTTACCCTGAACGGGTCGAGCGGTTGATTCCCGTAATTGGTGGCGGCATGGCCGACCCGTGGCTGCTGGCCACACTAAGCGCCTGGGCCGCGCCGATTCGCCTGGATGCCCACTGGAACGAAGGCGACTACTACAACGGCGAGCCGCCCTCCGAGGGGCTAAAAGAGGCGCTGAAGCTGGTCACGCTCAATGCCAACCACTGGCAGTGGGCCAACAAAGCGTTCAACCGCGATTGGGCCGACGACGCGCGCGACCCCGCCCAGGATATCAACGCCTTATATGCCATCGAGCAAACCCTGGATGACATCGCAGGCGCACGGGCGAAGCTCTCCGATGCCAACCATCTGCTCTACCTGGTGCGCGCCAACCAAACCTTTATGGCAGGCCACGGCGACTCGTTAGAAGCAGGCCTCGCCGCCATCGAAGCGCCCACGCTGATGCTGTATAGCGAGAATGATTTGGTCTTCGCCCCCGAGGGCGTGCGCCGCACCGCCGAGCTGATTGAGGCTGACGGCACCGAGGTAATCCTGGAAACGCTGGAAGGCAACCGGGGCCACCTGGATGGCGTCGTTTCCATCGAGCAAGCCAGCGATACACTGCGAGAGTTTTTGCAGTAAGAAAGAAAGCGCTGGCCTCTTTGAGAAGCCAGCGCTTAAAAATGTCACTACACAGGCGTCTGACTAACCATGCTCCAACGCCCACTGCACCGCCTGCGCTGCGTGAATCTCAGTGGTATCGAACAGCGGCACGCTCGTATCGGCTTGCTGGATCAGCAGGCCGATCTCGGTACAGCCTAAAATCACGCCCTGCGCGCCGCGCTCAGCCAGCGAATCGACGATTTCAAGATAGTCAGCTTTGGCATCTGCCTTCACCACGCCCAAACACAATTCTTGATAAATCACCGAGTGCACGCGCTCGCGCTGTGGCTCGGTGGGCACCACCACCTCGATGCCGTGGCGCTGCAGGCGCTCGATATAAAACGCCTGCTCCATGGTGAACCGCGTCCCAAGTAACCCCACGCAGCCAATGCCCTGCTGTTGCAGCACCTGGGCCGTGGCATCGGCGATATGCAGCAGCGGAATGGATACGGCCGCTTCCAGCGGTTCGGCCACCTTGTGCATGGTGTTGGTGCACAGCACCAGAAAATCGGCCCCGGCGGCCTCGACCGACTTACCCGCTGCCACCAGTATCTCGGCGGTGGCCTGCCAGTCGCCCTGGTGCTGCAGCGCCTCTATCTCGGCAAAATCCACGCTGTACAGCACCACCTTGGCGGAATGCAGCCCGCCCAGCGCATCGCGCACATGCTGGTTGATAAGGCGGTAGTAGGTTTGCGTGGACTCCCAACTCATCCCGCCGATTAAGCCAATCGTTTTCATCGTGACTCCCTTCAAGCTCGCGGGCCGCTGGTGATGCCCTATGAATGAGCGTTCATCCGGCAACCTTAGCCGCTAGCGTTCTCTTCGGCCACTTGGCGCAGCGCATCCACAAGCACATCAGCAGGCTGGGCACCTGAAATCAAATAACGCCCTTCGAGAATGAACGCAGGCACGGCGTTGACCCCTGCCTGCCGAAAACGCTGCTCGGCCTCACGCACTTCGTCCGCGTATTGATCAGAGCGGGCGATAGCCTCGGCGGTGTCGCCGTCCAGCCCCACCTCGATGGCCTTTTCGCGAAGCACCTCGGGGTCAGCGGGATTTTTCGCTTCACCGAAATAGGTCTCGAACAGCGCCAACTGCAGCGCCGTCTCTTGGTGTTGGGTTCCGGCCCACGCCAGCACCCGGTGCGCGGCAAACGTATTGTTCGCCCGGCGCTCCAGCGCACCCCGGAAATTCAGGCCAAGCGCCTCGGCGGCGGCCATGATCTCGCGCTGGGACTGCTGCATAGTATCCGCGTCTTTGCCGTACTTGCGGCACAAGTGCTCCAAAATCGGCTCGCCTTCAGGCGGCATATCAGGATTCAGCTCGAAGGGCTGCCATACCAGCTCGACGTCGATTTCACCCTCGAGCGTCTCTAGCGCCTGCTCCAAACGCCGATAACCAATGGCACACCACGGGCAGGCCACGTCGGAGACTAGGTCGATTCTTACCTTTTGCATTTATATATCCCTTCGACATATCTCAAAATTCGATCAAACTAAAGAAAGCATGGTACGTGTATATTGTGAGTAACGGCAGTACAGATATGGGGACCTCCATGGAAAAGGCAACGGTATTTAAAAGCAAACGCAGTCAAACGGTGCGCATGCCGAAATCCCTTGCGCTGCCTGAAAACGTTAAACGCGTTGAAGTTATTGCTTTGGGTCGCGCGCGCTTGATCGCCCCCGTAGGTGAAGCGTGGGACAGCTGGTTTGATGGCGAAAGTGTCAGTGCAGGCTTTATGAGTGAACGCGAGCAGCCAAATGAACAGGAACGTGAGGCATTTTGATGCTTAAGTACTTGCTTATAATAAATATCTGCATGTTTACCATTAAAGGTGATCAAAGCTTAGAGTAGGAATTGGATTTAGACGGCCATTCCCCCCCAGCAGGTATCAATACTCATGATCAAAACCGCGTTAGCCCGGATTTCTCATAGCACCTCAGCAAGTATCTTACCCAAGACGTAATGCTACTAAAAACCTATTGGCACGGTTTAAACTGCCTACTTTTTAACCACTTCCCGTCGTTCAGACACACTTCCCCC
>NZ_JAKRFG010000019.1:0-48705 GCF_022348135.1 Halomonas sp. McD50-4
CGAGAAGGTCAGCTTTTCAGGTACCATTTTGGAAGCGGCTGTTGGTGCTTGATGGATTGGTTAGGTTCTTGAAATCATAGCACTTTCAGCCGCTTTCTTTTATACCCTGTGAGAAATCCGGGCTAGGACGCCTGAGCCAAGGTAGCCAGGAAAGTCCGCCGCCAACTCACGCCCTTCGTTGAGCCAACGATTGAAATCTTGGTAGCGGCCCTTCGCGACACGGCGAGCCACCATAAGTGTGACCGGCAAGGTAGACATGGGTGATCTCCTAGTGGGTGAGCAGCCATCGCCGGGTAGGCAAGCTGCAGACGATCAGGCGGGTAATCCTGATACGCGTCCCCATTATACAGGCAATATTAATGCCAGGTAGATCTATCGACGCGGCACCGGGTGACGACGCTCTCCACGTTGAAACGCACGTACATGTTGATAAATATCGATCGCGCTTTGAATGGCATCGGCCTCTAAGGCATCTGGCTGAATCCGTGGTCCTTTAACGCCTCCTTGCGTACGTAACACTTCGTCCACATCGTTGCGATAACGCGAGAGGAGATGCTCGATATTCATACGAACGCGGTGAACTTCTAAATTAAACGCTTGACGCTGCTCGGTACGTTTAACGATATCGAGCGGGTTCTCTGACGCGTTAATCAAACTATCTAGGGTGTTGCACACTAAACGCTCAGCAGTGTTTAAGTTGGGGATCACCGCGTACATCAATTCGTAAAGCGTCATCGTGGCGTCATGCTGGTGCATAAAGCAGGCTCAACTGCGGTTGATTGGAACAATATGGTGAAAGCGGCCTTGATCGGTAAACAGTATCCGAAACACACCATGCACCCCCTCTTGTCCTACTACCCGCTGTAAGGCATGAGCCGGAAACACCACCCAACGGCCATCCACACTGCGCGCCCGCACGTTGTCGTAGCGGCCTTCATAGTAAGCCAAACAGTCGGTGACACTTAGATGAAGAATGACATCGATCGAGTGCATAACGTTGCGCAATTCGGCTGGCTCACGGATACTCTATACTAACTGAATTGGCCGCAAATATCGGTAATCGCTCATGGATCTTTCCTCGATCAACGCCTATCACGCCTCATCTGCAGGCTTGACGTCCTCGACGCTGCCTGCGGCACGTGTCACGCGCAGTGGTATCGAGCGTGACGCTGGTGCCGAACGTTCGCAGAGCGCTCAATCCTCGGACGATGTGAGCCAACGTGAAGAGAGCCGTGCAAGCGATGCCCCTACCGGCCCCACCCGGCCCGATGGCACGCCACTGGCACCGGAGGAGATTCAGCAGCTCGAACAGCTCAAGCAAACCGATCGCGAAGTACGCCAGCACGAAATGGCCCACCAAACCGTCGGCGCTCCCTACACCGGCGGCGCGACCTATGAATACGAAGTGGGCCCGGACGGTAAACGCTACGCCGTCGCCGGTGAGGTATCGATCGATTATGGCCCCGTACCGGGCGACCCCCAAGCCACGGTAGAGAAAATGCAAACCGTGATTGCAGCAGCGCTCGCCCCTGCTGACCCTTCACCGAAAGATCTGCAAGTGGCGGCTCAAGCCCGGCAATATCTACTAGAAGCCAAGTTAGAAGCCGCGCGTGAGCAGAGCGAAATGAACCAAGCCCGCACCGAGCAGCCAGACGACGTCGACGTCAATGACGAACCCCAGCCACCCGAGCAGGCCGCCTAGCGGCTTGATGCCTCATTGTAAGGTTGCCAGCCCTCTCCAATCTTGCCGTGTGGGCCAGTGGGACAGCCACTCAGCCATCGCCTCCGGTGGCATGGGGCGCGCAATGCCATAGCCTTGAGCTAGCTCGCAACCCAGCGACATGAGCGCCCGGGCATGGTCTAACGTTTCAACGCCTTCTGCCAGCATGGGCCGCTGAAACCGGTTGGCCATGTAAATCACGCTTTCCACGATCGCCATATCATCTTGATCGATGAGCATGTCACGCACGAAACTCTGGTCGATCTTGATCAGATTGACGGGGAGCTGGCGTAGATGCGTCAGCGACGAGAACCCCGTGCCAAAGTCATCGATGGCAAACCCGACGCCCAATGCCTGACAGCGCGCCATGTTTTTCAGTGCCGCCTTCACGTCGTGCATCGCCGCACTTTCGAGCACTTCGAGCTTGAGCAGCGACGGTGACACGTTGGGGTAACGTGCCAACAGCTCTGCTAGACGCTGGCTAAACGTATTCACCAACAGATGTGAAGGACTAATGTTGACGTTAACCGGCAGCGCCATCCCTTCGCTCTGCCACAGCGTGAGCTGACGCAGCGCGCGCTCCAGCACCCACTCCCCCAAGTCCACCTCTAAAGGCGTACCATCGATGATCGGTAAAAAGTCACCGGGGGAGAGAAGCCCGAGCTCGGGATGCTGCCAGCGGATAAGCGCCTCGACACCTACCACGCGGCCGCTGCGCATATCGACCTGCGGTTGATAGAACAGGCGAAGTTCGTCATGGTGAATCGCATCCATGAAACGCTGACGCTGCTCGTGACGCACCTGCAATCGACGGTCCTGCTGAGAGTCGAAAAAGTGGTAGGTATCCCGCCCGCGCTGCTTGGCTCGGTACATCGCCTGATTGGCGTGGCGCAGCAACACGTCGCCCTGGACGTGATCGTCAGGGTAGCGAGTAATGCCCAGGCTGGCGGTGAGATAAATCGTCTGCCCTTCGATCAGCAGCGGCTGACGCAATGAGGCGAGTAGCTTCTCGAAAAAGGCTTCCTCGACACCGTGATGCAGTAGCAAAACGAACTCGTCCCCACCAATTCGGGCCAGCACGTCATCCCCAAAAAGCAGGTGGCTGATACGCTGTGCAAATGCTGCCAGCAGCGCATCTCCTATGTGAGGGCCCAAACGATCGTTGATGCGCTGAAAATGGTCGATGTCCAGCGCGCACACGGCCAGCGATAGCTGACGCTGCTCGGCATGCTGAATCGACTCCTGAATCAGTTGGGTCAATAGCTGTAAGTTGGGCAGGCCGGTCAAGGCGTCAAAATAGACTTCACGATTCAGATGGCGCGCGTGTGAGGGAATGGCGGATAAGTCCGCCAGTACGATCACGTGATGATTCACCTGCCCCCGCTCATCGCGTACACGGTTGATCGACATCATGCCCGGATAATACTGACCGTCATGGCTACGATAGCGAATCTGCCCTTTGCTACGATCGCGAAGCTGCAGCTCTTCACGCATCAAACGCGTCGTACGGCTGTCATCCAAGGGCAGAATGCTAAACGCCTCGGGGGTTTTTCCTTCTACCTCGCTCAACGCCAACCCCGTCAGCTCACTAAAAGCAGGGTTGACATCGACGACGGCGTTGTCGGCATTGGTAATGATGATGGCTTCGTTGGCGTAACGAAAGACCGACTCGGCGGGTGTCAGAGATGTATGGGAATCGAAGATCGAGATCGCCACAGCGTCGGCAGATATGGACGCCGGGCGAGGGTTTGGCTGAGGCAAAGACTGCTCCTTTATGTCATTCAAGGGCGGGCTCATGCGTCTCTGCTCTCCTCTTATAAGCGTTGTTGATTTAATGTCTTTTGGTCATATTAACACCGTCTTTTGCCCCGTGTTTTAGATTCAACAGCGCTGAATCAACGCGCTTTTATTGCCCTCGTCTCGCGTCTGCATCCATTGCCTAGCGCGTACCAGGAAGTAGGAGGCTCTCTGGTACGCGCATCGTCGCGCTATCGATTATAAGCAAGCTGGCGATGATCGCTCATAACGGGCTCTGTCACTTGAAACCGGCTCACAAGTGCCGACATCTCGTCGGCCTGCTCATCCAGCGAACGACTGGCCGTGGCCACCTGCTCTACCAATGACGCATTCTGTTGCGTGACGTCCTCTAGCTGAGCCATCGCATGGCTAATTTGCTCGACCCCGGAAGACTGCTCTTGGCTCGCCGTGGCAATCTCATCGACCAACGTAGCCACTTGCTGCACACGGTTAGCAATATTGGCAAGCGTAGTGCTCGTCGTGGACACGAGTGATTCACCTTTGCAGATGCGTGCCACGTCGTTGTCGATAGCAGCCACGATCGATGTGACCTGTTCGTTGGCCTGATGAATCTGCTGCATGGCTTGGCGTGCCTGCATCGCGACCTCGCCGGTCACCCGTTGGGCTTGATGAGCATTATTCATCAAGCTGGCCGCGTTTTGCGGCAGAGGGACAAGGGGTCGGCCAGCAAAATACGGCGAGTGTATCGTGTGCTCACGAAAGGTTATTGACCTAAGTCAGGCTTGTCTCACGTCTTAGGGCGCCACCGATGCCGCGCCTAAAAAGCGTTGCTGCCAATAGTCGATATCCAGCGGTACGCTTACCACGGCGCGGCCGCTACCGGGAGCGTGAATCATCTGGCGGTTACCGCCGTAGATGCCCACATGGGTGGCTTTATTGCCATCGCCGAAAAAGAGCAGGTCGCCAGGGCGGGGAGCGTCGACTTGGGGAAGCGCACGAAACTGGCCGTCGGCGGTGCGTGGCACGCGAATACCTGCGGCGCGGTAGGTCATCTCGACGAGGCCGGAGCAGTCCAAACCGTCGGGGGAGTTGCCACCCAAGCGATAAGGCGTGCCGATCGCCTGCTGGGCATGGGAGAGTATCAACGCGCGCTCCATCGACATACCCGCTGGCGAGCTGAGCGCGGGGGCCATCGCCACGTCGTTACTGGCACACCCTGCCAAGAGCAGCAGCATGAGCAGCGCAAAAAGAGATGAACAGCGAGTCAACGGCATGGCAACGCTCCAAAAAACGTGTTGCTCTTATCATGGCCTAAGCGCCGTTGACCCGCTACTGCTTCACGCGCGCTTACCGGCCGACCCACTCGATAAACGTGCTCTCGCCCATAGCATGGCGTTCGTGGCGTAGGCGGCTCATGGCGGCATAGGGCAGATCCATCACTAGACCATGGCTGAGCGGCTGCTCTAACACTTGACGGAACAGGGCATTGCAGACGAACAGATGGGCTACCACGAGCACATGGTGGCCGGGCGGATTCGCCAACAGCCGCCGCCACGCTTCGCTGACCCGAGCATCCAGCTCGGCGTAGGTTTCTCCGCCAGGCGGTGCGGCGCGGGCGGGGTCGAACCAGAAAGCACTCATCTGCTCCGTGCCCTCTTGGGCGTACACCTCGGCGTACGTTTTACCTTCCCACTCGCCCAGGTACAGCTCGGCCAAGTCCTCATCCACCTGTACCGGTAGGTCGAACTCCTCCCCTAACCAGAGCGCAAATTCGCGGCAACGGGCCAACGGCGAGCTCACAATGGCATCATAGGGCGGCCGACCCTCCATCGTGTGACGCATGACGGCATCGGTCACCTGCTGCCAGCCTGTTTCGCTGAGAGGGTGGTCGGTACTGCCCCGTAGCATTCGCCCACCTTGGGGTTCACCGTGGCGCATCAGATCGATCGTCGTGATCTCGGCATGGGGAAAGCGCATGGCGATTCTCCTAACGGGTACGGATTAAATGATGGCGTGACGTACGCGAGCCGAGACCCATTCCGATACCAGCACCGTGGCAAAGATGAGCACGAAAATCACGCTCACCTGATTCCACGCTAAACTGTTGATCGACGCATTGAGCTGTAAGCCAATGCCGCCCGCACCGACGAGCCCGAGCACTGTGGACTCGCGGATATTGATGTCCCAGCGATACACGCTGATGCCTGCAAAGGCGGGCATGATTTGCGGCAGTACACCATAACTCATGACCTGCAAGCGACTCGCGCCGGTGGCACTGATGGCTTCCACCGGCGTGGGATGAATCTCCTCGATGGCCTCATAGAGCAGCTTGCCCACAAAGCCAATCGACCGCAGGGCAATCGCGATGATGCCCGCCAGTACGCCGGGGCCTAGAATGGTGACCAGCAGCATGGCCCAAATCAGCGAGTTGATCGAGCGCGAAGAGACGATGATCGTCAGCGCCACGCTGCGCACGAGAGGATGCGGCGTGGTATTGCGGGCGGCCAAAAACGCGACGGGAAATGCCATCATGATCCCCAGCGCAGTGCCCAAGGTAGCGATGTTGATCGTGTCCCACATGGGCTGCCAGAGCTGGCTAGCATACTCCCAGCGCGGCGGCACCATACGACTGATCAAGTCGCTGCCCTGGCGGCCCGCGTCTTCTACGAACACCCACATGGTGTTGTCGGAGATCACTTTCCAGCAGAGTAAGAACAGGCTAATGCCCGCCAGCCAAGCGACGTACTGCAGCCACTGGGCGCGGCTGGTGCGCCGCTGCCACTGCGGCACGCCTTGAGAAGAAGTGGTTACCGGCATGGAGGATTCCTCTTGCCTTTCAGATTGGATAAAGGGATAGCCCACACGCCTAACGCCATGCTACTGCGTCCAACGACGCACATGGCTAGAGGCATATTCGCTCATGAGTACGATGGCGATGATGATCAGCAGGATGGCGGCCGAGGTGCCGTACTCGTAGCGGCTAAGCGACGTATTGAGTGTCGCGCCAATCCCCCCGGCACCGACGATGCCAATCACCGACGACTCGCGGAAGTTGATATCCAGCCGGTACATCGAGAGCCCGATCAAGCGCGGCATCACCTGCGGCTGTACGGCGTGGTTCATGGTTTGCCACCAGCTGGCACCGGTGGCGCGCACGGCTTCTACCTGTTTCCAGTCGAGGTCTTCGATATCTTCCGCCAGCAGCTTGGCCATGAAGCCGATGGTGGCAAAGGCCAAGGTGAGCATGCCTGCAAAAGGACCAAAGCCGAACATCACCACGAATAGGATGGCAATGATGACCTCCTGAAAGGTACGCGAAATCGCGATAATTGCCCGACACACCGCATACACCGGTAACGGCGCAATATTTTTGGCCGCGCCTAAGCCGACGGGAATGGCGAGTAGAACGCCGATCACCGTCGAGGTCAGCGTCATGGTGAGGCTTTCCAGCAGGCCCGCCAGAATGTCGCTTTGACGGCTGACGAAATCGGGCTGCAAAAACGCGCCGAGGAAGTTCAACGCGCGCCCGGCCCCTTCCGCCACCCGCGCCCAATTCACTTCCACCGAAGCGAGCGCCAGTACAAGGTAGACCACTCCCCCCAGCACCAACGCCCAACGCAGGCGGCGGCTCTCGATCAGCGGCAGCCGCCGCCATTGGCCCTGACGGGCCGCCTGCTGGCGGGCTCGAGTATCTATCGTGCTCATTGAGCGCCTCCACTCGCCAAGCGGCCCTGTTGCGGTGTTTGAGGCGCGCTGGCCGAGGGTGACGGCGCGGTACGCGGTGTTACCTCCTGGTGCTCTTCTTCGTCGTCATCGGCAGGCTCTGGTGTGGTGTCCCACTCCTCTTCACCGTAAATGGTGGTCAGCATCTCGCTGGTCAGCTCGCTCGGCTTGCCGTCGAAGACGATCTGCCCGGCACGCAGCCCAACGATACGGTCGGCAAACTGCTGGGCCAACGCTACGTCATGAATGTTGATGATAGCGGCCAGCTCGCGCTCGGCGCACAATTCACGAATCAAACGCATGATTTGGCGGGAAGTTTTCGGGTCTAGACTGGCTGTGGGCTCATCCACCAACAGCAGTTTGGGGCTTTGCAACAGCGCCCGGGCGATGCCCACCCGCTGACGCTGGCCGCCGGAAAGGGCATCGGCGCGTTTATCGATCGCGTGGGGCAAGCCAACGCGCTCCAGCAGTCGAAACGCTTCTGCCACGGCCTCCTGGGGATAGCGGCGCAAGAAACTACGCCAGAACCCCACATACCCCAATTGGCCCGACAGGACGTTTTCCATCACGCTCAGGCGGTCCACCAGCGCATACTCCTGGAAGATCATCCCCATGGCGCGGCGAGCGTGGCGCAGACGGCTACCCGAGAGTGTCGTCAGCTCCACATCGTCTAATCGAATGCTGCCTTGCGAGGGTTCTACTAGTCGGTTCACGCAGCGAATCAGAGTGCTCTTTCCCGCGCCAGATGGGCCAATCAGCGCCATGACCTGCCCTTTGGGCAGCGACAGCTGAATATCGGTCAGCGCGCGATCGCCGGTTGGGTAGCGTTTGCCAACGCCGGTGAGTGTCAACATGGGAAGTGCCTCAGTGTCTGATACTCAAGTGCTTATATGAATAAGGGCTTATGTCATTAGCTACATAGCGGCTCGGCCAGAAGGTCGCCCTCCTGGCCGAGAAAACGCACGGAATGACGGATCGATCAATCGCAGTCGTACGTCACGCCGTTGGCATCGGCGATGGTACGGATCACGGACCAGTTCTCTTGGTAGGTGATCGGAATGAACTGTGCTTCACCGGAGTTGGCAAACTCGGCTTCCAGCGGTGTGCCTTCCCAGTCGTAGCTAAAGAATGCATCCTGAATCTGCTCGGCAAGTTCAGGGTTCAGGTTGTGCGCCAGACCATAGGCCGTCGTGGGGAAGGTTTCAGAGGTATAGATGACGTTGTAATCATCTTCGCTCACCACGTCGCGGGACAGCATGCGTTTGGCGACGGAGTTGGCAATGGCGGCCGCGTCGTAATCTTTGTTCACGACGCCTAGGATGGAGTTGTCGTGAGAGCCCGAAAAGGCGGTTTCGAAGTCTTCACCCGCTTCCAGGCCGTACTCGGAGCGCAGCAGCGCGGAGGGAGCGCGAAAACCGGAGTTGGACGTTTCGGAGGTAAACGCCAGCTGACGACCGGCCAAGTCTTCCACCGACTCGATGCCGCTATCGGGGTAGGTGATGATTTCCATCTCGTAGCCGAAGCTACCGTCTTCTGCCGCCATCATGGCAAAGGGACGGAAGCCACCACAGTTGACCGCCACCGGCACACCGCCAGTGTTGAAGCCCGCCACGTGCAAGCGTCCTGCGCGCAGGGCTTCCTGCTGGGCAGCGTTGGACTGCACGGGGAAGAACTGGACATTTTTACCGGTAGCGTCGCTCAGATGGTCCAGAAAATCGGCCCAAACATCGGCATAAACGGCGGGATCTTCCACCGGCGTATAAGCAAAGACCAGCGTATCGGGATCGACCCACTGCGACTCGTCGCTGGGCACGTCGGCGATCATGTCGCCGTCGCTGTCCGTGTAGCGTGAAGAGAGGTCAGCCGAGGCAGACACCGCTGCCAGTGAAAAAGCGCCTACGACAGCGGCGCTCAACAGCGTACGAGAGAAAGAGACAGAGTGCATGTGCATGGCATCACCTAAGCGAGTTATGAAGTGTTCATGCCATAGTGGCGGGCCAATATGACAGCAGTGGGACACTCCCGTGACGCTTGGGTGACGACGACATGACGACCTACTGGGCTTCTCCGGTGCAGCAGCCCCGCCGCTCGACGAACAGACTGTTGCCCGCGATTTTTTTGGCCTGATGCTTTAGCTCTGATAGCTGCGCGGCGATATCCAGCGCCTTGCAGGGCGCTGGGTCAGTAATTGGCTTGACCGCAATCGAGACGCTGACAAAGGGGAAGAACGTCACGCCCCCTTGTCGGCTTTCAATGGAAATTCCCCCCTGCAGCCGATCACTCTCCTCATAAAACCCCGGCGCCAGCACTTCGAAAGAGTGGAGAATTTGCTCGCAGACGTTTTGCCAGTGCTCTAACGGCAGCAGCATCATGAAATCGTCGCCACCGATATGCCCAATAAAGCCCCCCGCGCTCTCCACTTGAGCCTGGAGCAGCCGTGAGAGCGAAATGATCACGTGGTCACCGCGAGCATAGCCATAGGCATCGTTGAACGCTTTGAAGTTGTCCAGATCGACGTATGCCGCCGCGAACCCACGCTCTTCGGATAAATACGCCGCCAGGGTTTCGTTGATCAAAATATTGCCGGGCAGCCCGGTAAGAGGGTTGGCATGGCGCGCTTGTCGCACTTGAATCGCGGTAATCTCCCGCAGCAGATCGACGATATTGCCCATGCCCAGGTAGTGACCGTCACCGCCGACGATGACGAAATCTTCCTGTTCGATATCGCGGCTGTCGGTGAGCTGTTGACTCAGGGCCTCTAAAGAGAGCTCTGCGTCCGCAACGATCATTTTAGGATCGGCGATATCTAACACGCGACGTTTGGCATACAGCGCGTGGCCGTACTGATTGGCAAACAGCGTCAAAAAAGCGTTGCGGCGGACCACTGCCACAGGGACCCTCTCTTCCACCACCGCCACGCAGCGCAGCTTAGGGTCTTCGCGAAAGCGTTCAGCCAGCGCGGGCACTAAACAACTTGCCGGGACGCTCTCGATGGGACGCAAGATGGAGTGCGCCGTGCGTCCCGCCGGGCCTTTGAGCTGGGTGGTGGCGGGCAATAGCGTATTAAGCTGCATGGGTGGCTGAGGGCTCGGTCGAGCAAAATAGAACCCTTGCAGCAGTGCCAGCCCGCGATCGAGTTCCCATAGGCAGAGATGCTCGGCCGCCGTTTCGACCCCCTCGGCAATGAGCTGGCAATCGAGGCTGCGGGCGACATCCAAAATCGAGCGCAGAAACTCGCGCTTGGCGGGTTCCTGATCGATCCCAGAAATAAAATGACGGTCAAGCTTGACGAAATCGGGCCGTAGCTCCGACCAGTGGCGAAGACTCGAGTGACCAGCCCCCAAATCGTCCAATGCCACCTGAAACCCCATGTCGCGGTAGTGATCTACCGCTTGGCGCATCAGCTCGTAGTCGTGAATCGGCACATGCTCGGTCAGCTCGATGACCACCCGCTCGGGTGGCAAGCCGCTCTCTTGGATAAAACTGAGCGTCAGCCCTTCACGAAAATCCCGCTCCACAATGGTCAGCGGCATGACATTGAGAAACAGCAGTCCCGGCAGGTCGAGCTCGGCAAAGCGGCGTATGGCAAGACGCCGGCAAAGCAGGTCCAGCTCGACCAGCAATCCCGCCTGGGTCGCCACATCGAATAACCGCAGCGGAGAGTGAAGCGGAGACGTTTTTGGCCCGCGAATCAGCGCTTCATAGCCGTAAATAGCCTGCTGATTGGCGTCCACGATCGGTTGGAACAGCACGTGCAGCTCTTCTGCCGCAATAATGTGATTTAGCCACTGCGCTTCTTGTGCGGTCATATGCCTGCTGCCCTATCAAACGTCGACTATCCCTATGATTCGTAACGCTCCATGAGGAAGGTACTAGGGCAGCAAGGGTGCGTCATTGTGATGACATTTGTATGACAACCAGCGGTTCTTTACGTGTCGGTAGGGATCGCCGGCGGTGGAAACACTGCCTCGCCACCGCTGGCATCGAGCTGGCGAATGTCCGTTGGCTTGCCCTGCTCATCCAGGCTCACCAAACCAATGCCACTGGCGTTCCACAGTCGCTCTCCGGCGCTGGCTTGGTCAGGGTCGCGGGGGTAGATGCTAAGCTTACGCCGCTTGGTGAACCAGTTCAGCGGCGACAGCGGTGCGTAGAGCCAGCGGTTCAAGCGGTCAAAGGTATTCAGCAGCTGCTTGGGAAAGGTATTTTTCACTCCGCTGGAGGTGATCTGCCATAGCTGGGGAGCGCGCCTCTGACGGCGCACGACGATGTCGTAGGCAAAGGAGTAGTGCACATCTCCCGAGAGAATCACGTAGTTACCGGGCGTTTTGGAGTGCCGCCAGATATGCAGCAGCACGTTAGCCGCGCCGCGGTGCGCCATCCAGTTCTCGGCATCGACCACCAACGGCTTGCCCGCCAGGGTAAAGAGCTTTTGAATGCCTTCGATCAGTTTGACGCCAAACATCGGCGCAGGCGAAACGATGACCGCGCTTTGGGTGCCCAGCAGCGCCTGCTGCATCTCCATCAGCGCTTCCCAATCCATCAAGCCAGACGGGCGGTTGGGGCTGCGCTCGCTGCGCCAGCGCCGGGTGCGGGTATCCAGTACGATGAGCGTGGGCGTGCCCGGCACCTGAAACTCCCAGCCCTGAAAGCGCAGCAGCCGCTCGATAAACGCGTCCTGGTGGTCAGGCTTCAGCGGGCCGACATCGTCGAACAGCGTGATCGCTTGGTGAAGCAACGGATTAAGTTTATCGGGCGCATTCCCCCACCCCTGGCAAAGCAAATACGCCACCAGCGCGTTACCAATAATGCGCTTGGAGAACGGATGCCCATAGGCGCAGCGCTCCCAGTCGGCGGTCAGGTTCCAGTCATCGGTGACATCATGATCATCGAAAATCATCAGGCTGGGCACGTGGGCCATTAACCGAGCGCACTGGGGTAGCCCCTCTACGAACGCTTCGATGATTGCCTGCTCTTCGCGATAAGCCTCGGCCTCTTTTTCGCCTAGCGCCGGTGCCTCATAGGCGATCACTTGCCACGGTGTCGGCGACCATACCAGGCAGTACATGGCGAGCATCTCGGCCAGGGTCATGAGATGATTCTGGGCGTTGGCCGATGTAAAGACGGGTTTTTTCACGCCCCCAAAAAAGCGCTCACGCAGCGCCGCATTACTGGTGACATCCGGCAGCAGTGCTTCTCGATGGTAGTAGCTCTCCGGGGCATTGTAGAGTGCTTGGCTACCCTCGACGGTAGCACCTTCCAGCCACTCATCGACCAACCCCAATCGGGCAATCAACGCATGTACGGCGCGCAGCATAGGGCCCGCCACGTCGTCGACGTATACCTGATCACCGGTCATCAGCAGCCATGCGGGCCACTCGGAGGGCGTCTCCTGACGCTCGGCCAGCCAGCTATCGGCCCTTACTAAGCCGTCGGCGCTGTCGTGGTGGGGTTTACGGCAAGAGCCGTGCATCAAGCGGTGGTGGCGAGAGGCCAACACAAAGCCCGGAGAGTCGTAGCCATCGTGGCATAGCCACGGCGCCCATTCAGGCAGAGGCCGCCACTGCCCTTCCTGGCTTTTCACCTGGAGATCGTAGGCGATACGGGTATCAGTGGGTAGCGCGACGGGCAGCCTTAGGTCAATCGCATGAATATAGGCATGCCGCCCAATCGCTACGCATTGATGGGCATTATCGAGTGCGTAGGTCTGCTGGGCGTCTTGCCCGGAATTCAATACGAGCTGCATGGTGAGCGGCCGGGTCGCTACCAGCCATAAAACGAGCCGGGACGGCGACAGCCGCCTCAGCAAAGGCCCAACCAGAACGTCGGGTAACGTCGTAGCGATTCGCGTCATTTCACACCCTCTGTGCTGTGTGTTGCATCGCTGCTTGACGGGTCGATTCAAACAGCGACCACAGGCAGTTCAATGACCACCTCTAAACCGCCAGACGCTGCGCGCTGTAGGCGCATCTGGCCATGATAAAGCGTGACGAGGTCCGTCACGATGGCCAAGCCCAACCCGCTGCCCGAGCGCTGCTCGTCCAGCCGCTTGCCGCGCCGCACCGCCGCTTGGCACTCCTGGGCCGTCATGCCAGGACCATCGTCGCTCACCACCAACCGTAGCGTCTTGTGGTCGGCCTGCAGACGAATGTGCACATCGCTATTAGCCCAGCGCAGCGCATTGTCGAGCACGTTACCCGCCATCTCTTGTAAATCTTGACTATCCATATGCACCTCCACGCCGCTATCGACGGTTTGGCGCAACGTAATATGGCGGCGCTGCGCTAGCCGGGCGAGCCCAGTGATGAGCGGCGAGAGCGTCTCGTGTAGCGCCACCGGGGCAAAGCGTACGCCCTCACCGGCGGCAGAGGCCCGCGCCAGATGGTGACGCACGGCGCTATCGATACGCGCCAGCTCGGCCTCCCAGGCACTGCGGCTCTCGCTAGGGAGCTGTTTGGCCAGTAGCCGCATGACGCTGATCGGCGTTTTGAGGGCATGGGCCAAATTGCCCGCCGTGTGGCGGCCGCGCTCGATGAGCCGCTGATCGCGGGCCAGCACCGCGTTCATGGAAGCAGCGAGGGTCGCTAACTCCTCGGGCAGCCGGGTATCCAGTTGCTCTGCTCGCCCCTGCTCTACGTCGCGCAGGTTGGCATTCATACGCCGCAGCGGCGCGAGCCCCCACCGCACCTGCAGCGCCAACACGCCCAACAGCATCACCCCAAGGCCCAACAGTCCTAGCCATAACACCTGCTGGAAGGCCTTGATGTCCTCGCGCAAGTCATCGTCTCGCGCGGCAACGCTCACGTGTAGCGGCGCTTCCAGCGCGCCCAGGTAGATATCTCGCTCTACCACGCGCAGTTGCTGACCACGTGGGCCCGACAGAGTGCGGGCAGTCAATCGCTCGCTTTCCAGCACCGGTAAGCGCTGATCCCATAACGACCGCGACGTGACCGTGTGGTTCGCCTCATCGGTAATTTGCCAGTACCAGCCGGAGTACACGTGGTCGAAGCGAGGGTCCCCTAGCGCACGCTCGTAGCTGAGCTGCTCGCTCAAAGGATCGTAGGTCACCCCGGCGATCACCACGTTGAGCGTCGCTTCCAGCCGCTCGTCGAAGGCGCCGACGGCCGCGGTGCGGTAGTGATGCGCCAGTAGCCATCCAGCGATGGGCAGCGCCAGTAGCACCATCAATAGCACCGCCAGCAGCAGGCGTAAGTTGATCGACCGCCCGGCCCAGCGCTGACTCCAAGAAACGACACCAGCGCTCATGTGTCGCTCGGTTCGTCAGACAGTAAGCGATAGCCTTGGCCACGCAGCGTCGCAATGCGCCATGCGCCCAGCTTGCGACGCAGACGACTCACCTGCACGTCGATCACGTTGGAATCGGGCTCGTGATCGCGGTCGTAGACATGCTCTGAGAGCTCACTACGGCTAACGACTCGGGGAGCGGCGTGCATCAAATAACTCAATAGGCGGGTTTCCTGGGCGGTCAAGCTCACCGGTCTGCCCACCAACGTGACGTGCTGGGTATGCGTATCCAAGCAGAGCTCGCCGACCTTGAGGACCGGGTGCGCGTGACCGTGAGTGCGGCGCACCAGCGCCCGCAGGCGAAAGAGCACTTCAGCAGGCTCGAAAGGCTTGGTGACATAATCGTCGGCACCGGCGGTGAAGCCAGCAGCTTTATCGGCCCAGCGTTCTCGTGCAGTCAAAATCAGTACGGGAAGATCGATACCGTCTTCACGCCAGGAAGAGAGCCAGCGGGTACCGTCGCCATCGGGCAAGCCAATATCCAAAATGACCGTATCGTACGCCTCTGTTCGCACCAAAAAGTCCGCTTCCTGGCCGTTCTCAGCCCGCTCGACGATCCAATCGCCATCCTGCAGCGCTTGGCTCAGCTCACGGGCAAGCGCCTGGTCATCCTCTACCAGTAAACACTTCATCAACACACCCTTAATGGAAAAACGACTTAACGCTGCATCTCGCGAATGCGCACACCCTCGATTTGCATGAGCTGGCCACTTTGGCCATCGAACTCGAACTCCACGACTTGGCCTTGGGGTCCTAGCAGCTTGATTTCATACTCGACCAGCCCATCATC
Organism: Halomonas sp. McD50-4; assembly: GCF_022348135.1. Taxonomy (NCBI): domain Bacteria; kingdom Pseudomonadati; phylum Pseudomonadota; class Gammaproteobacteria; order Oceanospirillales; family Halomonadaceae; genus Halomonas; species Halomonas sp. McD50-4. The sequence goes on from NZ_JAKRFG010000019.1 coordinate 15,294, forward strand.
GCGCTCGACCTCGATCTCCAACACGTCACCCATGTAATGGGCGTCGAGCCAGTCGAGAATGGTCTCCAGCGGCACCACGTCGCCTCGCTGCACTTCGCTATGCAGGTCTTTCCAGTGCTGGTCCCCGGTCGCGCTACTCATCAACAAGAGTACCAGCACCAGCGCCGCACTCCCCTTCAACGGGAGCCGCCGCATAGGGGACTGCTTAAGCGAAAAAAGAGAGGTCATTTTCATGTCGCTAGAATGCCAAAGGCAACATGAACGCCAGATGAACGGCTTTGTCAGGTTTAGGAAAGAACCCAGATGATATAACTACCCTGTCGCATTCGCTGACTGACCTCGTTAGGCATCATCCAGCAATGCATTCACCAAGCAAAGAAGGAATTTGACATGAACGCGATGAAAAAAATGCTGCTGATCCCGACTTCTGCTCTTCTACTTACCGCCGCAGCGGGTAGCGCCCAAGCAGACACGCAGCCGATGGACCGGATCGATGACATTCTAACCTACGCTGCCGACTACGGGTTCACCCATATCGAGGAGATCAACGCCGACGACCGCGGCCGTGTCGAAGTGGAGGGCTGGCTGGATGACGAGTGGTACGCCGAGGTGGATTTCTCCATCGATAACGGCGACACCCTGCAGGAAGAACGTAAGCGCTTGATTACCGGTGCTTGGGGCATGAGCGAAGAGGACGTTCGCCAAGCACTCAATGCCGCGAGCCAAGAAGGCATGACCGAATTCGAAAGCATCGATATCGATAAAAGCGGCATCATCGACGTCGAAGGCCGAGAGCAGAACGGTCGCGAACTAGAGCTGAGCCTCCGCCAGGGCTCCTTTGAAGTGACCCAGATAGATCGCGACTGATCGCTCGATTAATACACGTTCTCGTTAGCACCCCGGGGCTAACACTCCATCAGCGGCGGGCCTTTGGGCCCGCCGCTGACGTTGCGCTATGTCGCTTCGCTGACTAGCGGCAGTCCTGGCAGTTACCTCGCGCCATGATGGCTTCCGCAATCCGCTCGATGCCCTGGCGATAGGCGGCTTGTCGATACGTCACCTGCTCTTTTTCCGCCCTGAGCAGCACTCGCTTGGCTTCATCGCCAAGTCGGTCATCCAAGCGCTGATTGACCTCGCTCTCGTGCCACTTTTCACCAGCGCGGTTTTGCAGCCACTCGAAGTAGCTCACGATGACGCCGCCGGTATTCGCCAGCACGTCAGGCAGCACCGGAATGTCCCGTTTTTCCAGTGCGGTATCCGCTTCGCTAGTGAGCGGCCCGTTGGCAATTTCGAGCACCGCGCCAGCCTTCACCTCGTCGACATTGTCGCGGTGCAGCTGATTTTCCAGCGCGGCGAGCACCAGCACATCGACCTCCAGCCCCAGTAACTCATCCCCCGACATGGCTTTGCCCTGCTGGCTTTTGGACAGCTTGCCGTGCTGTTGCTTATCCTCTTTCGCCGCGTCGATATCCAGCCCGTCGGCATGGTAGATCGCGCCACTCGAATCGGAGACCGCGACCACCTTATAGCCACGCTGGCTTGCCAGACGCGCAAAATGGAAAGCCGCATTACCAAATCCTTGCACGGCGAGGGTGGTCTCTTCGGGCGTGCGCTCCTCGCGCTCAGCCCATAGGTCCAGTACGGTGAGCGCTCCGCGCCCCGTGGCTTCGACGCGCCCCGGCGAGCCACCCAGTGAGAGCGGTTTTCCGGTGATCGCTGCGGGCGCCTGGGCACGTCGAATCTGCTCGTACTCATCGATCATCCAGCCCATGACGGTGGCATCGGTGTTTACGTCCGGAGCGGGAATGTCACGGTCGGGCCCCATGATATCGGCAATAGCGCGGATATAGCCGCGCGCCAAGCGCTCACGCTCCAATGACGATAGCGCCTTGGCATCCACCTGCACGCCACCTTTACCCCCGCCATAGGGCAGCCCCACTACGGCGCACTTGACGGCCATCCAAAAGCTCAGCGTAGTCACCTCATGCTGATTCACATCCGGGTGGAAGCGCACGCCGCCCTTGGCCGGGCCGAGGCTGGTGTCGTACTGCACCCGCCAAGCGGGAAACGCCTTCAAGCTACCGTCGTCCATACGGACCGGCACGCTCACTTGCAGCGAGAGGCTAGGCTGCATCAGCCGGGCCTGGGCATCGGGATGAATTTCCAGCGCTTTGAACACCGTTTCAAGCCGCGAGCGAGCATCCTCGAATAGCGCGGCGCCCGTCTCAGGGGTTAGCTGCTGTGGCGCATGATTGGCGGACGTTATCGCCGAGGACTTGTGCGTTTTAGACGTTTTCTTTTTCGACTTGCGACTGCCCATGCAACACTCCTTGGCTCGGTAGGGATTTTATTGGCATCACGAGGTATTGTGTTTAGCGTAGCAGCAAGCGGCTGACTCAGTCGCCTCTCGAGCCCCCTTGATAGGAGAGACGTTTGACGACCTCTGCCGAAGGTGTCAGCGATAGGATTCACCACGCCGTACTGCGCGATATGGCGTGGCTGCTGGCAACACCGGACCTCGTGGCGCTGGGCAACTACCCCGGCCGCCCCAGCAATGCCACATTGGGTCTCGATGGCGGGCAGCAGGCGTGGTTGCAAACACTAGCGCCCAATGTCGCCGCGCTCGATGGCCAGCTCGCCACCCGCATGGGGCACTACCATGAGCGGCTTTGGCATTTGCTGCTGGATAACGCGCCCAACACTCGCCTGCTGGCCCACAATCTGCGCATTACCCATCGACGAAACACCCTGGGTGAGCTGGACATGCTCTACCGTACTCGGGAAAACCCGGCTCCGGTTCATTTGGAAGTGGCGATCAAGTTCTATCTCGGCCTGCCTGAAGGGCCAGGAGACGCCGCGTGCCAAAGTCGTTGGATTGGCCCCGGGGGCTTGGACAGCTTAGCGCTGAAGTACAGCCATCTTTTACATCATCAGCTACCGCTCTCCCGTACGCCTCAGGCAAAGACTGCCATGGCGCACTGGCTAGCGCCCCGTGACATCGCAGAGCCGACAGCGCTCAGCGCACGGCTCACTCAACGGCTAGCCCTTCCTGGCGTGCTGTTTTACCCCTGGCACGCAACGCTGCCGCCCCCCGCGGGCGCCACGGCCGAGCATCGGCGTGGATGGTGGTGCCATCAGCATGCTTGGCCCAGTGTCGCCGAGCATTACAGCACGGCGCTGCAGCTCGCCAGACTTACCAAGCCCCACTGGTTAGCCCCTCCACCGCTCGACGCCTTTGGCGCTGCCAAACAGCGGATGCCAGACGTGATGGCACAGGTCGACCGCTACGGACCGCAGCAAGTGATGCTGTACGATCCGCAGAAAGAGCAGGAGGGAGCACATTACGAAGAGAGGCCGCTAACGCGGCTGATGGTGGTGCCCGACGACTGGCCGCACCAAATACCGCTGCCACCCAAACGGCGCGGTTAACCTAACGTTTAAATCACCACGAGATTGTCGCGATGGATGAGCTCGTGGGCTTCCACGTAGCCGAGAATGGCTTCGATCTGATGGCTGGGTTGGCTTGCTAGCTGGCGCGCCTCATCGGCACCGTAGTTGATCAAGCCCTTGGCCACGCGGGCACCTTGTTCATCCACACAGAGCACCATGTCGCCACGCTTGAAACTGCCCTGAACGTCCCGTACACCCACGGCTAGCAGACTGGAGCCTTTGTCGCGCAGCACGTTGACCGCGCCCGCATCCAGCACCAGAGTACCGCGCACCTGTAGCTGCCCTGCTAGCCAGCGCTTACGCGCGGCCATCGGCGCCTGATCCGGGCGCAGCAGCGTACCCAACGCTTCGCCGCCCATCAGGCGAGTAATGACGTCCGGCTGGCGACCGCTGGCAATCACGGTCACCGCGCCGGAGCGCGCCGCGAGCTGCGCTGCACGCACCTTGGTGCTCATGCCTCCACGACCCAGCGCGCCACCGCTGCCCGCGACGGCGGCCAAACGCGGGTCGTCGGCTCGCCCTTCGGCAATCAGCGTGGCCGACGGATCATGGCGCGGGTCGGCATCGAACAGGCCTTCCTGGTCGGTGAGTAGCAGCAGCGCATCGGCCTCCAGGAGGTTGGCCACTAGCGCGCCCAGTGTGTCGTTATCGCCGAAGCGGATCTCGTCGGTGACGACGGTATCGTTTTCGTTGATCACCGGCACCACGCGCATCTCCACCAGGGTACGCAGCGCCGAGAGCGCATTGAGATAGCGCTTACGGTTAGAGAGATCGTCGTGGGTAAGCAGAATTTGCGCAGTGAGCATGCCGTGGCGAGCAAAGTGCTGCTCGTAGCACTGGGTGAGCCCGTTCTGCCCTACGGCTGCCGCCGCCTGAAGCTCGTGCACGGCGCTGGGGCGCGCCTGCCAGCCTAGGCGCACCATGCCTGCCGCCACGGCTCCCGAAGAGACCAACACCACATCGATACCCTGCTGATGCAAGGCAGCAATTTGATCCACCCACCCGCCGATGGCCGCTTCGTCCAGCCCGCGGCCATCGTTGGTGAGCAGCGCGCTGCCAATCTTGACCACTATCCGGCGGGCGCTACTCAGCGCCTCACGGCCCGGCAACTGCTCGTTGTGTTCCACGTCGCGACTCTCCCACGCCATTGCGCTCACGCGATTCATCCTGGTCGGCATGCCTGCCGTTTACGGGGCGTACTCTACGTCGACATCGTAATCATCGTCGTCGAAATCGTCATCGTCTTCGTCGTCATCGCGCTTGCGGCGACGACCAAGGCGAGCCTCGGTGCGGGCCACCGACTCCTCTTCCATGCGGCGACGCATCTCCTGCTCGCGGGCATGGGCCTCTTCGTCTTCGTTTTCCAGACGCTGCTGCTCGGTGAGCCAGCGGTACGCCGCCTGCACCAGCTTGTCAGTGCCTTCGCTGCTGATCGCCGAAATACGGAACACCGGACCGTCCCAGTTCAACGCCTCGATGATCGCCTGGGCCCGCGCTTCGCGCTCCTCTTCCGGCAGCAGGTCGAACTTGTTCAACACCAGCCAGCGCGGCCGCTCGGAGAGCGCCGGGGAGAACTGGCCCAGCTCGTGCACGATGGCCTGAGCAGCCTCGACCGGATCGGACTCGTCGAACGGCGCCACATCCACCACGTGGAACAGCAGCCGCGTACGGGTCAGGTGCTTCAAGAAGCGCAGCCCCAGACCCGCGCCATCGGAAGCTCCTTCGATCAGTCCCGGAACGTCGGCCATCACGAAGTGCTCGTGCATCCCCAGCTTGACCACGCCCAGGTTCGGCACCAGCGTGGTGAACGGGTAGTTGGCCACCTTCGGCTTGGCCGCCGACACCGACCGAATCAGCGTCGACTTACCGGCGTTGGGCATGCCGAGCAGGCCCACGTCCGCCATTACCTTCATTTCCAGGCGCAAATTGCGGCGATCACCTTCGGTGCCTGGCGTGGTACGACGCGGTGCGCGATTGGTAGAAGACTTGAAGTGAATGTTACCCAACCCACGGCGACCACCTTCGGCCACCAGCACGACCTGACCGATTTCCGTCACGTCGGCAATCACCTCTAGGGTATCTTCATCGATCACCGTGGTGCCCACCGGCACTTTGACGTGCAGATCTTCCCCGGCTTTACCGCTCATCTGGCGACCCATACCGCCCTGACCGTTTTCAGCTTTGTAGAAACGCTGAAACTTGAAATCAATCAAGGTGTTGAGCGCATCATCACCAATCAGATAGACGCTGCCTCCGTGGCCGCCATCGCCACCATCAGGGCCCCCTTTGGGCACATATTTCTCGCGGCGAAAGCTCAGACAGCCATTGCCGCCTTTACCTGCCTCAACAATGATCGAGGCTTCATCGACGAACTGCATTGGATTCTCCCGGCCGCTTCCGCCGCCCTGACTACCACTACACTATCCCTCCCGCTTCATGCGGGCCAAAGGGATCGAAAAGACAAAAAAGCCCCGCCATGGCGGGGCTTTTTTTCGTCATCTTCACACTGCGTAAATTACCCAAGATAACTTACACACCGCGATCGTGGCTGCTTAGGCAGACACGATGCTGACGAATTTACGGTTCTTCGGACCTTTGGTCTCGAACTTCACGACGCCATCGTTCAGCGCGAACAGCGTGTAGTCGCGACCAACGCCAACGCCCGTGCCAGCATGGAAACGCGTGCCGCGCTGACGAACGATGATGTTACCGGCGGTTGCCGCTTGGCCACCGTACAGTTTCACACCCAGGCGTTTGGATTCGGAATCGCGACCGTTACGCGTGGAGCCGGCTGCCTTTTTATGTGCCATTGCAAAATCCTCCTAAAGGGAAGTGACTGCTTACGCAGAAATTCCGGTAATTTTGACTTCAGTGAACCACTGACGGTGGCCCTGACGCTTCATGTGGTGCTTCCGGCGGCGGAACTTGATGATGGTGACTTTGTCACCACGGCCGTGGGAAACGACTTCGGCGGACACCTTGGCACCGCTTACCAGCGGAGCGCCAACGTTGACGTCGTCGCCGTCTGCAACCAGCAGCACTTCATCAAACTCTATCGTTTCGCCGGTCGCGACTTCGATTTTCTCGAGTTTGAGGGTCTGACCTTCTTGAACGCGGTACTGTTTGCCACCGCTTTTGATAACTGCGTACATGTCGCTCTCCGGACTTGTCGTTAATGCCGGTTACGCCCCGCGTAACCAACGCTCATCGCCTTCCGCTCTTATCGACCTGCTGCGAGTGGCGCCCCTTTTGGCAACCATCTGACAGGGAGCATGATGAGTGGGTCGCGGATTATAACGACTATCGCTGCATACCACAAGGCCACTGGGGTTTGTCAATCGCTCATGCGCCCTCCCCGCCGCGCTACGCCTTGACGCCTTACAGGCAGCCCCATAGCATGGCTTCAACCTTTTACCCGCCGCAATGAACGGAACCCATGACAGCCAACGTCTCCCCCACCTCGCCTGCCAGCCCTTCGCCTTCACCGCTGCACGCCGTGGTGGCGGATGACTTTGATGCCGTCAACCGCACCATCGTGGCGCAGCTCAACTCTAAAGTGCCGCTGGTCGAAACCATCGGCCAGTACATCATCGACAGCGGCGGCAAGCGCCTGCGTCCGCTGTTGGTCCTGCTGGCGGCACGTGCGTTAGACTATGAGGGTGACAAACACATTACCCTCGCCACCCTCATCGAGTTCATGCATACCTCGACGCTACTGCATGACGACGTGGTGGATGAGTCGCACATGCGTCGAGGCAAAAAAACCGCCAACGACGCCTGGGGTAATGCGCCCTCGGTCCTGGTAGGCGACTTTCTCTACTCCCGCTCGTTTCAAATGATGGTCGACGTCGGTTCCATGCGCATCATGGCGATTCTATCGGGCGCGACCTGCGTCATCGCGGAAGGCGAGGTGCTGCAGCTGACCAACATCGGCAATCCCAGCATTTCCGAGACGGACTACTTCGAGACGATACAAGGCAAAACCGCGATGCTGTTCGAAGCCGCTTCTCATAGCGGCGCCGTGCTCGCCGACGCCACGTCCGAGCAAGAGCGCGCCCTGCAGCACTACGGCCGCTATCTGGGTCTCGCTTTCCAATTGATCGACGACCTGCTGGATTACCAGGGCGACGCTGATGCCATGGGTAAGAACGTGGGAGACGACCTCGCCGAAGGTAAACCTACCTTGCCCCTCATTCATGCCATGGAGCGTGGCACCCCTGAGCAAGCCAAGCTGATTCGCCAGGTGATCCGTAAAGGCGGCCTGGAGCAACTGGACGAGGTGCTGGCGATCATTCACGCCACCGGCGCCCTCGAATATACTCGCGCCCGGGCAGAAGAGATGGCGGACAAAGCGCTGGCCGAGCTCGACGCCTTACCCCCCAGCGCCTACCGCGATAGTATGGCGCAGCTTGCCCGCTTGGCCGTCGACCGCCAAGCCTAACCGTCGAGATCGGCCTCGCGGCACAAACCACGCAAAAGGGGCTTGAAAAAAGCCCCTTCCCTGCGTATGATTCGTCCCGTTGTTGAGCATGTCTTAGCAACCTTCGGAATATAGCTCAGCTTGGTAGAGCGCTGCCTTCGGGAGGCAGAGGTCGTAGGTTCGAATCCTGCTATTCCGACCAAAGAATTCAATGAAAACGGCCACTTCGCTCTCTAAGCAAGTGGCCGTTTTTGTTGGCATCCCCCCAGCCACGCGGATAGGGGGGACGGCAGGCGCGTGCTTAAAACGCCTCCCACTCCGGTTCGGCCACATCGGCACGGTTTTTCTTGGCCGATGAAACGGTGGGCTTTGCCGGAGCCTGCGCTGGCGCGCGCGCGATGGGAAGCGGGTGACGAGCTTCGTGGGCCGATAGTTTGAACGTAGCGACTGCGCGCTCCAAATGGGCAGCTTGCTCTTCTAAAGACGCTGCCGCTGAGGCGGACTCTTGAACCAACGCCGCGTTTTGCTGGGTGACTTCATCCATTTGTGCGATGGCTTGGTTCACCTGCTCGATGCCGTCACTTTGTTCGGTCGAGGCCGCGGAAATTTCGTCCATGATATCGGCGACGCGCTTCACGGACGCCATAATGGCCTCCATGGTCTGCCCGGCGCCCTCTACCAGCTGCGACCCTTGCTCCACCTGCCCTACCGATGTTTCGATCAGTGCTCTGATCTCTTTGGCAGCATCGGCACTGCGGCTGGCAAGATTACGCACTTCGGTCGCGACCACCGCGAACCCCCTGCCTTGCTCCCCTGCGCGCGCCGCTTCCACCGACGCATTGAGCGCCAAAATATTGGTTTGGAACGCAATAGAGTCAATGACGCCAATGATATCGCTGATTTTTCGGGAGCTGTCGGCAATGCCGTGCATGGTCACGACCACTTGCTCGACGGCCTCGCCACCCTGGGCAGCCGTCGCCGACGCTTCGCTTGCCAACGTACTGCCTTGACGCGCATTGTCGGAGTTTTGCTTCACCGTCGCCGTTAGCTGCTCCATGCTGGCAGCGGTCTCCTCGAGGGAAGCGGCCTGCTGCTCAGTGCGGGAAGACAGATCAGCGTTACCCCCGGCAATTTCGCGTGCGCCAATGTGGATCGAGCCACTGCTATCACGTACGGAAGAGACCGTTTGCGACAGTCCCGTTTGCATGTGTCGCATCGCCGAAAAGAGTTGGCCAATTTCGTTACGGCCACGGTCGGCAATGCTGTGCGATAGATCGCCTTGCGCAATGCGCTCGAAATGCTGCCCCGCCTCTTTGAGCGGACGCAGGACGACACGCATCATGCCCATGAGCACCAGCGCGATACACAGCGCCACAAACAGCAGCACAGCGATCTCCACATACGTATTGATGGTTCTGCTCTGTTGATAATCATCCATGAGGTTCTGGCCGCGCTGACGAGCATAGGCGATAAAGGCTTCATTTGCGGCCATGTACGCTAGGTTGAGCTGATCGCCGGTCGTTTTAGCGGCACGAAACGCAGCTTCATTACGATTGTCGAGTCCGGTATATTGCGGCTCCAAACCATTGGCAACGAGCTGTGTAAACGCTGCCTCGATAGCATCGGCATAGGGTTGGCCCTGTGCTGATTTCGGCACGGCCAAGAAATCTTCGAAATACTGTTTAGCCATCTGAAGCGTTTGATTGGCTTTTTCTAGGTGGGCGCTGGCAAGCGCGGTCTCTCCTTCGCTCAAGGCATCGAGATGATTCAAGAAAAACAGCTGGGTGTCGGCCACGTTGACCTGCGCTCGATTAAGCGCGTTCAGCTGTTTAACGTTGATTCTATTGAGCTCTTCGAGTGCGTCGGATGCTTTAGAACTACTGAGGTAGCCCAGCCCGGCCACCAGCAGTATAAAAGCCGCGAAGAGTCCTAAGATGGTGATCAGACTTGCCTTGATCGATATGTTTTTCAGCACGTTAGCGTCTTCCACGTGAGTACGGAACAACAGGCCACAAGCGCGACCTAGATAGATGTCTTGCTATCAGTAGAAGGGCGTTCTGACGATAGGGTGACTAACGTGTTTATCGGCATTCCCGCTTGGACGTTTAGAGATTGCTAGAGCAAGTGTCGAAACATTGATATAGATCAATATTTATTGCCGGGCGCACACGACGCCCCAATACACGTTTATTATAAATAACAATATTCTATCGATTTAATGATAGGTTAGCTCATTAGCGTATCAGGCAACCTGATGGTGCTTTAGGTAACGATCAGCTTAACTGCCACCAACGCGGCAGTAAGGCGCGCACTTTGTTCTGAGCGAAGCGATCATCCATTAACACCACAACCCCCTCATCTTCAGGGCTGCGGATCACGCGCCCGGCGGCTTGCACCACTTTGATCATACCGGGGATATGATAGGTATAGTCATCACCTTGACCGAACCGCGCCTGCAGCCGTGCCTTGAGCGCTTCGTTGAAGTCGTTGAAGGGGGGTAAGCCGAGCGTCGCCACAAAGGCACCAATCAATCGGTCACCGGGCAAATCGATTCCCTCCGCAAAGGCGCCGCCCAATACGGCAAAGCCAATCCCTTTCCCACCCGATGCAAAGCGAGCTAGAAACGCATCACGCTCGGGTTCCTGCATACTGCGTGTTTGCGCCCAAGCCGGAATCTCAGGGTGCGCCAACTCGAACGCACGCATCACCTGTTCTAGGTATGCAAAACTGCTAAAAAAAGCCAAATAGTGGCCCGGCGTGCGCCGGTACTGCGCTGCCAGGGTAGCCACGATCGGCGTTACCGACGCCACACGATGGTGATAGCGCGTGGAAATGTCGGTGCGTAACTGCACCTCTAGTTGGCACGCCACGAACGGCGAGTCTACCTCACGCCAAACACTCTGTTCGGGAAGACCCAGCAGGTTCCGGTAGTAGTGAAAAGGCGTCAGCGTGGCCGAAAACAGCACCGCACAGTGGGCACGCTCAAAACGGGGGGCAAGAAAATCCGCCGGTATCACATTGCGCAGCCCAAGCACCGCACGTCCCTTACCTTGAATCTCCAAATCGCACAGCGAGTGGTCGCCGAACGATTCCGCTAAGCGACAGAACGCCAGTGCTTCGAACAGCAGTTCCTGAAGCGCCTGATTCACTTCGTCGGGATGCTCCACGAGATAGTCCGTGATGGCCCCGGCCAAGGCATGCAGCGCCCCCACCAGCTTGGTGGGCAGTGCCTCCAACACATGGTAGCGGCGCTCTGGTGCGTGCTCGGCCGTCTCTTTGTTGAGCGCCTGCCACTGCCTGCCCACTCGGGCCAACGGCTTGGCTAAGGCGGGTGAGGATTGGCGGCGCAGATAGCTCAAGCGCTGCTGGGTGAGGGCGGCGCTGTACATGCCACGAGCGCGCTCTACCAGGTTATGCGCCTCATCCACCAGTAGGCCCACCCGCCAGTCGTTGGCCTGGGCAAGCCCGTGCAGAAGCGCATGGCTATCGAACCAGTGATTGACATCCCCCACGACCACATCGGCCCAGCGGGCCAGCTCCTGGCCCAAATAGTAGGGGCAGACGTGATGTGCCAGCGCTACCTCGCGCAGTGCTTCGCGGTCTAGCCAGCTTTTCTCTACCGCGACTTGGCGAGCGGCAGACAAGCGATCGTAAAACCCCCTGGCCAACGGGCAGGTATCGCCCTGGCAGGCGGTACCCGGGTACTCACACGCTTTTTCACGGGCTACCAGTTCCAGCACACGCAGCGCCTGCGTGGGAGAATCCAAGCTCGCCAAAGCATCCAACGCCAAGCGGCGGCCTGGGGTTTTCATGGTGAGAAAGGCGATGCGGTCGAGCCGCTGACGGGGCATCGCGGAGAGCATAGGGAACAGCGTGCCCAGGGTTTTGCCGATACCAGTGGGCGCCTGGGCCAGCAGGCAGCGCCCGGTGCTGGCGGCTTTGAAGACATCCTCGGCCAGTGCCCGCTGGCCGGGGCGAAAATCCGCGTGAGGAAAGGTCAGCGTGGTGAGCCACCCATCGCGACGCTCGCGGTGGGCGGCCTCCTGCTCGGCCCAGGTTAAAAAGCGTTGGCACTGGTCGACAAAAAACGCTGTTAATTCCTCGTTGCTAGCCTCGAGCGTCAGCCGCGTTTCCTGGCCACTGTCGATATTCAGGTATACCAGCGCCAACGTAATGTGCGGCAAATCCCGCTCCGCGCAAAGCAGCGCCCCGTACATCTTTACCTGCGCCCAGTGGAGCGACCGCTGGTTATCGGCCATGCGCGTTAGGCTACCGCGATGGGTCTTGACCTCTTCGACACAGTTGGCCGCCACATCGAAACCATCGGCGCGGCCAGACACGTGTAGCCCCTGATACTCACCGGAGAGAGGAAGTTCGGCCTCGTAACCCGCTATGTTTTCCCGCCGTTTGGCCACCAGAGCGTGCCCCTCGATACCCGCTTGGGCGCTGGGCGAGGGAGTGAAGCGGTGGTCGAGATCACCTTCGCGCGCGGTGAAGTCGCACAGCGTGCGCACCGCCACCCGATAGCGGCTCATGGCACGGGCTGCCAGCGCACGTGGCACACTTCGACGGGTATGTCGTGGCGGCAGAAGAAGTCGATCCAGCGGCGCTGGTTATCCTGCAGCCGGTCGCCGGGGCCTTTCACTTCGATCATGCGATAGCGAAGCTCCCCATCGGGCGCATCGGGTATCAGTTGAATGAGATCGGGCAGGCCCGCTCGGTTGTGCTTTAGGTCACTCAACAAGCGGATAAAGCAGGCCCGCAGGTGCTCAGCGGGCAGACAGTCAAGTGCCGCCGTTAGCAGCGGCTCGTTCAGGAGTCCCCAGTGCACGAAGGGCGAGGTAATGCCCTGTTTGGCGTGCCAGGTGGCCCGAATCGTCTCGCGGTAACGCCCGTCGTCTAACTGCGCCAAGCAGGCGTCGATCTCGGCTTGGCGCTGGACGACGAAATCCTCGCGGTATAAATCCGCAGGGCCGCTGTGGAACGGATGAAAAAACGCGCCCGGTAGCGGTTTGAACATCACAGGCCAGAGCAGCAGACCAAACAGCCCGGTGATTAGTCCATTTTCCACATAGAACACCGGGGCAGTGGCGGTGGATAAGTGCTCGGCAACGGCGCGTTCTACTGGTTGCGGACCAGCAAGCTCCAACACATAGGTCGGCGCCTCGGCCGCCTTGACGGCCTGTGGGGAGGGCAACGCCAGCTTGCGTGCCAAGCGCGGTAGCAAGCGACTCAGCGCTTGGGCCTCACCCTCCCCTGCCTGCTCCAGCGCGACCTGGGCGAGTTCATAAGCTTCCGAGTAACGGCCAATGCGCTCCAGTACGCGCAGCCTACGTATACGCGCCTCGCTGTTATTCGCTTCGGCGTAAAGCGACAACGCCTGCTCAACGTTGCCACTGCGCTCTGCCGTGCGGCCCAGGGTCAACAGCAGCCGCGAACGGCGGGCGTCTAGCCAGCGGTTACCAAAGGCGGCGGGCACCTCTGCAGGCAGCTGCTCGGGAGATTCGCCGTTTTCCAGACGCTCGCGCAGGCGGTGCAGCGTGAGGTAGGTGTCCACCTCTTCCCGGCGCTGAAACGCGCGAGACTCTGCGGTCAGCGGAACCTGTTCAAAACGCTGTAGGCCCAGCTCAGTGAGCACGAACTCAGCCCAATCTTGGCGCACGTTGCCAAAGAACATCAGCCGCAGGCGGTCGCATAGCGCCATGACGTTGAGTCGCACGATACGCGTCGACGCTTCTGGACACCACTGGCGCAGCGGCAGTGCATCGGTGAGTACCGGCGTTAACGCCGTCTGAAGTGCGGTTTTAGTGGCATTAGACGCCAGACCGGCGGAACGAACAGAGGCTCTCAAGGCGTCGCGTAGCTCGCTCAAGCGCAGCAGCCGAAACAACTCATCAATGGTTAACAGCGGTGCGTCACTCACCCAGCCAAGGGCTAACAGTGGCAACAACGCCTGATGCGTATCGCCAATTTCAGTATAGCTGAGCTTATCCAAGCGAAACAGCTCGCCTTTACGCATCACCATGCGTACCAGCAGCGCTTGAGAAGCGCGTGGCAACTGCAACCACTGCTCGAGCGCGTGGTGCTCATCGGCGCTGAGTAGATCACCGTGGCGCGCCTGCACCCACGCGACCACGAAGCGAAAATTCGCTAAGTAGTAAAAGGGATCATCGAGAGAGGCGGTCGCCGGGGCGGCAGAAGCACTGTTCATTCATCCATTGTAACAGTGCGAGCGGTCGTGGGTTAACCCACGCGATGCTGGTAAAGCACTGCTAATGCCTCGTCAGCGGCTTGTTCATCGATGGATGCCGTCTCATTGGGCGGCACTGGCGGCCTGCGCCCGCCGACCAACACGTACCACTCCGCTTCCGTGAGATAGTGCTGGCACCAGCGGCTGAGGCCATCGGCCACGGCTTCCCGGGGACACTCGCCGCCGCGAAACACGGTCGCAAGGTGCAGTAAATCCTGACGCGCAGTCCGTGCACGGGCATTACCGCCGTGCACCTTGGAGAGCGGGCAGCGTCGGTCGTAGGCCGCGTTGGTGAGGGCATTGAGCCAACGCTCCACTTCATGTGCCTGAATACCGCCGTAAACTGCCACGTGCCGCTCCCACTTTGAACGATCAAGTTAACAAAATAGATGTCGACCTATAGCATAGGCCAAAAAGGCATAAGACTGCCCGAATTTCGTGCAACTGTCACTTTACTGCCTCATTTCACTCTCTGGGCGACCTCTTCAAAACCATGCAATACGTTCACCACGTTAATCCCGATATCTTCGACGGCATACCCCCCTTCCATTAGAAATACGCAGGGTAGCCCAGCGGCCGCGAGACGTTGACCGAGGGCGATGAAGTCGGCGTGCTGAAAGGTAAAGGCACTGATCGGGTCACCTTCGAAAATGTCCACGCCCAGCGACACCACCAGCAGCTCGCACTCCGCTTGATGGATGCGCGCCAACGCTTCATCCAACGCGGCCATCCAGGTGGCAACGGAAGTGCCCGGCGGCAACGGGTAATTGATCGTGAAGCCGTCGCCTGCTCCCTCACCGGTTTCATCGGCGTAGCCAGAGAAGTAGGGGAAGGTCACGTCAGGATCGCCGTGCAGGGAAGCGAACAGCACATCGTCACGGCGATAGAAGATCTGTTGGGTGCCGTTACCGTGGTGAAAGTCCACATCCAGAATTGCCACGCGGCGCTTGCCAGCGTCCAGCGCACGTTGGGCGGCGATGCCGGCATTGTTGAAAAAGCAGTAGCCGCCAAACTGATCTATCGCCGCGTGGTGGCCTGGCGGGCGGCACAGTCCAAAGGTCGGATCGCCCGACGCCAGGGTGTGATCGACCGCTGCCAGGGCCGTATCCTTACTCGCCAGAGCCGCGGCAAAGGTGCCTGCCGTAATCGATGTTTCGGCGGCCAGAGCGTAGTAGCCCAACTGGCCGCTCACCGACTGGGGAATACGGTCGCCGCGCATCGTTCGGGCGGGCCAAATGTTGGGAATCGCCTCGCCAGCGTGGCCCGCCGCTTGCCACGTCGGCCAGCAGCGTTCCAAGAACGCGACGTAGTCGGCATCGTGCACCGCCAGCACGGGCGCCAAGCCGTAATTGCTAGGCGCGCGGACATCGAACGCGGCTTGGCGCAGGGCGGCCAGCACCAAGTCGATGCGTTCCGGGCACTCAAAGGGGGTGACCAAGGCACCATCGTGCAGCTCGCTTTGCGCTTGGCGCAGGCGGCTACCTTCGGAGAAAAACGTCAGCATCAGGGCTCCTTACTCTTCATACGTCACTGGCCACTTCGCCGCCCAGCGGCGTTTTTGGTCCGGCGACTGCTGCTTCAACCGGTACTCTGCCTGGCTTGCCGCTGCCCGATCGGCAAACGGCTGCGCGCCAAGCAGCGCCAGCGGCGGATTCGCTCGGGTATAGCGCGCTCCCTTACCCGTGGCATGGGCGCGGTAGCGCTTGGCGAGGTCGTTAGTGATGCCTACGTAGGTACCACGCTGACACTCTAGCAAGTAGAGATACCATTGCGGCGATGAACTCTTATCCATGGCGACTCATTGGTTGACGGGCGTGGTGGCCCTTTCCTGGGCAGCCAGCAAGCGTTCGAGCTCGGCAAGTGGCATGGGCTTGGCCAATCCAAAGCCTTGGAAACCATCGCAGTGATAGCTTAACAGCCGCTGGTGCTGCTCGTGGGTCTCGACGCCCTCGGCCACGACGCTTAGCCCCAGGTGGTGGGCCATGGAGATGATCCCTTGCACGATGGCGGCATCGTCACTGCTGTTGGTCAGTTCGTGAATGAAACTGCGGTCGATTTTTACCGTACTGATAGGTAGATGTTTAAGGTAACTCAAGCTCGAGTAGCCAGTGCCAAAGTCATCGATGGAGACACTGACCCGCATGTTGCGCAGGGCATGTAATATCTCGATGGCGGACGCTGTGTTATCCATCAAAATGCCCTCGGTCAGCTCCAGTGACAACTGCTCGGCGGGTAGACCAGTCTCGGCGAGTGTTTGGCGAAGCGTGGCCAAAAAGTTGTCTCGGTGGAACTGTAGCGGTGAGAGGTTGACCGCCACACGCAGCGTACCAAAGCCGCCGCGCTGTAGCGCCAGCATGTCTTGGCAAGCACGCTGCAGCACCCATTCGCTGATCGGCATGATTTGCCCAGTGGCTTCCGCCAGGGGAATGAAACGTGCTGGCGAAATATAACCTTTGCTGGGGTGCGGCCAGCGTAGCAGCGCCTCCACACTGGCAATCTTGCCATGCCGGTCCATCAGCGGCTGGTAGTGAAGCTCGAAGCCTTGGTGGTCAATCGCTTCTTGCAGATCGTTACGCAGGCTTACCCTTTCGCTGGCTAGGTCATTGATGTCGCTACTGAACCAAGCGTAGGCATTGCGCCCCTGCTGCTTGGCCTTGTACATGGCCATATCGGCCTGCTGAATCAGCGTTTGCGGCAGCAGCGTATCGGGTTGGCTCATGGCAATGCCCACACTGGCGGTCAAGTACAGCTCGTGCCCTTCTAGACAGTACGGCTTTGCCAGTGCAGGGAGCAGCCGCTCGACCACGTCGATGACCTGTTGGCCCTGCTCGATATCGGTAATCAACAGCACGAACTCATCGCCTCCTAGACGGGCGACCGTATCTTCCTGGCGCAGCCCGGCGCGCAGCCGCGACGCCACTTCGATCAGTACCTGATCGCCTATGGCGTGCCCTAACGTATCATTGATGGGCTTGAAGTCGTCCAAGTCAACGAACAGTACACTGATTCGTTCACCGCTGCCCTGGGCCGCTGCAAACTGCTTGTGCAGCGTCTCTTCGAACATCATGCGATTGGGCAGGCGGGTGAGGTCGTCGTGGGTCGCGTGATAGGCGAGCCGCGCTTCATAGGCTTTATGCTGCGAGATATCGTGCTGAACCCCCACGAAATGCGTCACGAGTCCTTTGCTATCGCGCACGGGGGCGATATGGAGATCGTTCCAGAACGGCGTACCATCTTTACGGTAATTGCACAGCGTAACGTGGGTTTCGCGCTGCGCCTGAATACCGCGCCGTAGTTTGGCAATCATGGCAGGATCGCTCTCGGGCCCTTGTAGGAAACGGCAGTTCTGCCCAATCACGTCGCTCTGCGTATAGCCCGTCATCGTGCTGAACGCCTGGTTGGCATAGATGATGGGTAGGTCAGGCTGGCGCGCGTCTGCAATTAGCACGCCGTTGACGCTCGCCTCTACGCTGCGCTCTAGAGTGCGCAGCCGCGTCTGCTGACGCCGCTTGTCGGTGACGTCTTGCGCAATGCAGTAGACCCCTTCGATACTATCGTTGACCGAGACGGGCAGGCTAATCAAGTCGAGAATACGGTGTTGTGCCTCTCGGTCGGTCATGGTCACTTCGTAACGACTGATGCCCCCCTGCAGCACATGCTTGAAGTGCGCTTTGATACGCTCTCGCTCAGGCGGCGCAATAAAATCGCTGAAGTGTCGCCCCACGACCTCGTCTAGCGGATAGCCAGTGACGTCGGCACAGGTCGTATTGGCCGTTTGAAAATAGCCGTGTTGGTCCAGAGAAAAAACGGCGTCTGGGTGATGCACGAATAGCGAGCGGTAGCGCTGCTCGTTCTCTTCCAGCGAATGGCGGGCCGCCGCCAGTTCTCGCGTGCGCGCAATGGTGGCGCCTACGACACCCACACTAAAGGCCAGCAGCCAACTCATGACCAACCCGCCCATCGCGACACTGATAGGCATGAGCCCTAACAGATACCAGTTGTAGTGCTGCCCTGGGTAAGCACGCAGCATTAAATTCACACCACCCGGTAGCCCGGTAAGCCGTGCTGCCAGGGCGTTGCTGGGTGACTCTACGTTCTCCGCAGCGAACCCTGATGGGTGCAGCATCATCAGCCGTTGCTCACCCCGGCTCACCCCTACCTGAAAAGGCCCCAGCGCTAAGCTTAGTTCATGATTGAGCAGCGTCCCCAAATCGACGGCTGCCAAGAGCTGCTGAGTACGATTGGGAACGGGCAGCGCCATCACCATCATGCTGCGCTGATCGCTGTCGGGCAGCAGCAGCCGCGGGCGACCAAAGGGCACCGCTAGCCATGCCCGAACACTGGGTTTATCCAACTGCTCTTCTAGCCAGCTATCCCGCCCCAACTGACGCCCCTGGCTCCATACCACGCCCTCTTGAGCATCGACGAGGGCGATGGCATTCAAGCTCAAGGTATCGCGGAAATAGCTCAGCGTATCTTGTTGCAGTAGCGCCGGGCGCTGGTCGTCGGGCAAGGTACCGAGGCGCTCTGCCATGCGTTGCATGAGCTGCAGGCGTGCCGCCATGGCCTGCTCTGCGTTGAGTTGCACGTTATCCAACAGATAACTGGCCTGCTGTTCGATGGTGGCGCGCTGATTCATGCTTAGTAACAACCAAGCGAGACTGCTCACCAGCACCCCTGCCAGCCCTACTGCGACCGTCAGCTTACCCGGGCTCAAGCGCTCGGCACGATGCCGCCAGCCCGCAACCAGCAGCGCGATCCCAAGTAGCACGATAAAAGCCAGCACGGCAATGGGCGACGAGCTGAAGAGCGCTCGACCACCGACATCGCTCGACCATAAACGGGCCACCACCAATCCACCAAACAGTAGCAGGCCAACGCCAGCGACGCGCCAGAACAAGCGGCGCCACCTGCTACCGACGCCCATCCACAGGCAGAGAGTCATCCAGACGAGCATCCACGACGCCACACTCGTCATGCGCTCTTCGTGTGTTACCCAAGATTGCGCCACGCCGCCATCCACTGCGTTATGCACCAGCGTGTAGAGCAGCAGCGCACCCAGCCCGGCGGCACTCAGCCGCCGCAGCCAGTGCACCTGGCAGAGCGTGGCCAGCAAGCTGATGCCAATCAACAGTGTCGCTAGCGATGCATCAGGCACCAGCATGGGGCCAAACAGTGTTTCGGGCAGCCAAAGACCTACCAGCAGGCCAGCGCCTCCCATCAGCAGCAGCGTGGCCGAGGCAATTAATAGCAGCGTTTCGGCTGCAAGATCACGAGTATTTAACGGCACACGCTCTCTCCTTTGCGTCCTATGCCCCCTGGCCTACCGCTCAAACCCCATGGTGTCAGCCAGCCGCTGTAGCTGGTCGTACCGATCATCGAGATAGCGGCCATACGCTTCGCGGGGCATGAAATCGACGTAGGAACCATGGGCATGCTGCAGCGTCTCCACCAGCGCAGGCTGCTGGAGCGCCTGCTCGAATGCCTGGGCCAATCGCTCCAGCCGCTCGGGAGGTGTGTCTCGCGGCGCAAAGAGGCCTCGATCCGTCGTATTGATGAGCGCGATACCCTGCTCGCGGAGTGTCGGCACTTCCGGCAACGCCGATAGCCGCGTATCGTTGGCGACGCCAAGGGGCACCAGTGCTCCACGCTCGAACAGCGTCCCAGCAGAGGGTAAATTCAGCATCGCAAGATCCAATTCGCCGCCCAGGAGTGCAACGACTTGGGCGCCGGTATCGGGGTAGCGCACGAACTGTATGTTGGCAGGCGCAATACCCGCCTGTTCAAAAAAGTGCAGCCAGAAAAAGTGATCCGTCGAGCTGGGGATAATGCCCACCAGCAATTCACCGGGATGCTGCTCGACGTACGCCGCGATGTCACTGGCCTGGGTCAGCGTATGGCCAGGCGTGGTGGCCGGAATGTTGACGGTACGGGTCAACAGAGCGATGGGCGCGAATGCATCGTGTGAGTAATCGGACAGCCCGGCGATATAGGCAAGATCAATGGTTTGATGACTGCCCAGCAGCGTATAGCCATCGGGGTCGGCCTGCTTCACGAACTGCGAACCTAGGGTGGCACCGTTACCTGCCATATTCATCGTTATGATGGACGTGTTCAAATGGCGTTGCGCTTGCTCGGCAATCACACGAAATAGCGTATCGGTGGCGCCGCCCCGCCCAAAAGGCACCACCAAAGCGATGTCCGATGACGGAAAGGCATGGGCGTGTGGCGCATCCTCGGCACTGGCCTGGGTGGACGCACCAATGGCAGCCAACAAGAACGCACTCAAGATGGCTAACGACCTCATCGTCTGCCACTGCTCGCTTCTCAAAGCGTTGTTCACCCAAACGATCATGGCGCTTCATGCCTCACGCGACTTAGCAATGATGTGCTTACGCTTTGCAACATACCTTTAATTTACGTTTGCTACCACAAGGGCAAAGCTCATTACGCCTCGGTTTTAAACGCTTCACGCTAGGCGTGCCATCGACGTACCACCAGCGGCCCTCTTCCCAAACAAAGCGCGAGACTTCCTCTAACACATGCCAACCGCCCGGCTCGCGAAACGTGGCACGAAAGTGCACCGTTCCCTGCTCGTTTTGCGCGACGGGCGCGTCGACAATGACCAGGGACATCCACTGCGTCTCTGGGTCGAGCGGTAGCTGTGACGGCCGGGTCGTTGCGTGCCATGTCGCCAGCAGGTAATCACGCTTACTCAACGCGAATGCCGAGTAGCGTGAGCGCATTAGCGCTTCGGGCGAGGGTGGGCGTTCCCCTTGATGGTAGGGCCGGCAGCAGGCGTCGAACGACAACCCACTGCCGCATGGGCAACGTTTAGGTACTAGGTGCGTCATAGAAGGGTCGCTCTGGCTTATGCATGTCGCGGGCGCTGTAGATGGTTTGTTTCGGTATCCATCCGAGTTGGGTATAGTAGCAGAGCAAGATCCCTAGACAGACGGAGTACGACAACACGATCGATCATTCTTTCCAAACGCAGTGGAGGTTCTCCTATGAAGGTTTACAAACCGGAATGGCAGTGCACGTTTAGCGTAAACGAAGGCGCGGAAGAATCAGCAAACTGGAAAGAGCGAATCGCGTGGCGGCTTAGAGAACTTGCCGACCGGCTCGAAGGCGGCGGCCGTACGTTGAAAATCGACTGCAGCGTCTCGCCCAAGGTGAGCCGTGACGAGGTAGATACCTGCTTGGGCAAAGGGTTTGAGGTCACACAGCGACTGCTAACCCAGCTTGCCCAGCAGCAGGCGTGCGAAGATGTGATGCGCCATGCGAAAGCCGAGCTTTACGAAGAGCAGCATCAGCACTAACAGCCAGACCGTAAGCGTCTCAAAAAAACACCCGCTCGATGACACCGGCGGGTGTTTTTTATAGGGCGTAGATCACCCATCGCTAGCCCGTGAAAGGCGCTTCCATGGCGCGGCCCAAGCGCTGCATGAAGCGACTGCACGCATCTAGCTGCGCCGCGTCGATGTACTCATCCGGCTGGTGGGCCTGGGCAATACTGCCCGGCCCTAAAATGATGGTTTGCAGCCCCTGCCCCTGGAACTGACCGGCTTCCGTGGCATAGGCCACCGCGTGCTGGCAGCAGCCGTCCGGCAAATGGTCCTGCGCTAACCGCAGCACCTGCTGATTGTCTCGGTCGGCCAGCCCCGGTACCGTCACGTTCAGCGGCTCGGTGGTGATCTCGACGGTTTTGCCTTGAGCGCCGAGCGATTCACTGAGCGTGGCGCAATAGTCGCTGAACCTTGCGTAAATCTCGTCAAAGGTCTCCGTGGGAAGGTGGCGAACCTCCCACTCGAACTGGCACTCCCGCGCCATGATGTTGATCGCCGTGCCGCCTTTGATCTTGCCGACGTGCAAGCTGGTATGCGGCACGTTGAACGCCTCATCCACGCGTCCCTCGTCCACCAGCGCGGCCATGGTGTCCTCGATGAAGGTCACCAACCTGGCGGCGACGTGAATGGCGGAGGTGCCTTGATTCACCTGGCTGCTGTGCGCTTCACGGCCAATCACGGTGGTACGCAGGTTGGTCGCGCCCTTTTGCGCCACCACCGGCTGCATGCTGGTGGGCTCGCCGACGATCACATGCGCCGTGGTGGAGTAGTGTTCATAGAAGCGCTTGATCAGGCTGGGGGCACCCACGCAGCCGATCTCTTCATCATAAGAGAAACCGAAGTAGATCGGCTGCTTCAGCGGTGCCTTCGCCCAGGTAGGCACCATGGCGAGCGCGCAGGCAATGAATCCTTTCATATCGCAGGTGCCGCGCCCGTACAAACGCCCGTCGCCGCCATCGCGCAGGGTGAACGGGTCGCTGCTCCAGGGCTGGCCGGCCACGGGTACCACATCGGTATGGCCTGACAGCATCACCCCGCCAGGGGCATCAGGCCCTATACGCGCAATCAGGTTGGCTTTGGTGCCGCAGGGGCTCATCACCCGTTCAGCGCTGATACCGTAGTCGGCCAAGTAGCCCTCGACGAATTCGATGAGCGCCAGGTTCGACTCGCTGGAGGTGGTATCGAACGCCACCAGTTGGCCCAGCAGCGCAGTTGCGTTAGTCATGTGAGTCTCATTGATTAAGCTTTTTTGCCACCCTAGCACCCCGTTTGCGCTTTGCCTACTGAGCGCTACCAGCGTCTCGCCGAATGTTGTCCGTCACGACAAGTTCACCGTGCATTCATGAAAGCGTCATCTACACTTTCTACTGTTCAGTGCACCCAAAAACCTTAATAAACGTACTGCGCACGACCTACAAGGAGCCGTTATGTCTCGTTTCACGTTGCACGCGCTTGCCCTCGGTGTGGCGACCGCCACGTTCAGTGTTTCCGCCAATGCCGCTACCGAAGTGACCTGGTGGCACGCCATGGGCGGTCAACTCGGTGAAATTCTGGAAGGCATGACCGAGGAGTTCAACGCCTCTCAAGACGAGTACCGCGTGACGCCCAGCTACCGCGGCAACTACACCGAAACCATGACCGGCGCCATTGCAGCGTTCCGCGCAGGCGAGCAGCCGCACATTCTGCAGGTGTTCGAGGTCGGCACTGGCACCATGATGAACGCCGATGGGGCGATCTATCCGGTGTTCGAACTGATGGAAGACCACGGCCGCGCGTTCGACCGCGAGGCCTTCCTGCCCGCCGTGGTGGGCTACTACACCGACACCAACGGCAACATGCTGTCGTTTCCGTTCAACTCTTCCACGCCCATCATGTACTACAACCGTGATGTGTTCGAGGAAGCGGGGTTAGACCCGGAGCAGCCGCCGCAAACCTGGGAAGAAGTCGCAGAATACGCCACTCAAATTACCGAATCGGGTGCGGCCAACTGTGGCTTTACCACCTCGTGGCCAAGCTGGGTGATGCTGGAGAACTTCTCCGCCATGCACAACTCCCCGCTGGGCACGCTGGAAAACGGCTTTGGCGGCCTGGACACCGAGCTGAACTTCAACAACGAGCTGGTCGCCCGTCACTGGGATAACCTGAAAACCTGGCAAGACGCAGGGGCGTTCAAATGGGGCGGCCCGGGTTCTGGCCCGGATGCCGAACCGCTGTTCTACTCCCAGGAGTGCGCGATCTTCTTTGGCTCCTCTGCTTCCCGTGCCGACGTCGCCGCCAATGCCGACTTCGAAGTGGGCTTTGGCATGCAGCCCTACTACGACGACGTCGAAGGTGCGCCGCAAAACTCCATCATTGGCGGGGCTACCTTGTGGGCGTTGCAAGGTCACACCGATGAGGAGTACGCCGCCGTAGCAGCGTTTTTCGATTATCTCTCCCAGCCGGAAGTTCAGGCCGAGTGGCACCAGCAGACCGGCTATCTGCCGATCACGCAAGCCGCTTGGGATCTGAGCCAAGAGCAGGGTTACTACGACGAGAACCCCGGTGCGGATATTTCGCTCAAGCAGATGACGCTGAACGAGCCCACCGAGAACTCCAAAGGCCTGCGCTTTGGCAACTTCGTCCAGATCCGCGACATCATCTCCGAAGAGATGGAAGCGGTGATGACCGGTAACAAATCGGGCCAGGAAGCAGCCGATGCCGCCGTAGAGCGCGGAAACCAGCTACTGCGCGACTTCGAATCTGCGAATCAGTAAGTAAGTGCCCGCTTCGCCGCCTGTCCCCGGACAGGCGGCGACGTCATTACGCGTGCCCTTTGTTGATCGCAGGATACACCGCCTATGCAAACCAAACGCATGACCTTCCCAGGGCGCGTTTTGCCCTACGCGCTACTCGCTCCACAGGTCATTGTTACACTGATTTTCTTTATCTGGCCGGCCGGACAAGCGCTCTATCAGTCGCTACTTCGTGAAGATGCATTTGGGCTACGCACGACCTTCGTGGGGCTGGAGAATTTTGCCCGCCTGTTTCGTGACGGCAACTATCTCAATTCGCTCTCGGTGACGGCAATTTTTGCCATTGGTACCACGCTGCTTTCCATGGCGGCGGCGCTGCTGCTGGCCTGCACGGTGAATCGCATGATTCGTTCGCGCAGCACCTACACCACACTGCTGGTATGGCCCTATGCCATTGCCCCCGCCATTGCCGGGGTACTGTGGTGGTTCATCTTCAATCCCTCCATCGGCATCGTGCCCTACATGCTGGATATGGTGGGCTACCAGTGGAATCACCGCACCTCAGGGGCAGACGCCATGCTGCTGGTAATTTTTGCCGCTGCCTGGAAACAGATCTCCTATAACTTCCTGTTTTTCCTGGCCGGGCTGCAGTCGATTCCCCAATCGCTCATCGAAGCCGCCGCCATCGATGGCGCCAGCCCCATGAAGCGCTTCTGGACCATCGTGTTTCCTCTGCTGTCGCCCACCACCTTCTTCCTGATGGTGGTGAACGTGGTGTACGCGATGTTCGATACTTTCGGGATCATTCATGCCACCACCCAAGGCGGCCCTGCCCAAGCGACGAATACGCTGGTGTACAAGGTGTACGCCGATGGTTTCGTGGGCCTCAACCTGGGGTCATCCGCCGCGCAGTCGGTGATTTTGATGGCGATCGTGGTAGCACTCACGGTAGTGCAGTTCCGCTTTATCGAGCGCCGGGTGAACTACTAGCCGCAGGCTGACTGTTGGAGTCGTGTCATGGTTGAAAATCGTCCCTGGGCGAACTTTTTTGCCCACTTAACGCTGATGCTCGGCGTAGCGGTGGTAGTGTTTCCCGTCTACGTGGCGCTGGTGGCCTCGACCCAAGCGCCCGGCGACCTGCTGCGCGGCACGCTGCCGATGCTGCCCGGTGCCCACGGCATCGAAAACTTTACCCGCATGTGGCAATCCGGCGTGTCGAACGCGGGCGCACCGCCGGCCGGCACCATGCTATGGAACAGCTTCATCATGGCCATGGCGATTACCGTGGGTAAGCTGTCGATCTCGCTGCTTTCCGCCTTTGCTATCGTTTACTTCCGCTTCCGCTTTCGACTGTTTTTCTTCTGGCTGATCTTTCTGACGCTGATGCTACCGGTGGAGGTGCGCATCATTCCTACCTTTCAGGTGGTCGCGGATCTCAACATGCTCAATAGCTTTGCCGGGCTGTCGATACCGCTGATTGCTTCCGCCACCGCGACGTTTCTGTTTCGGCAGTTCTTTATGACGATCCCCGAGGAGATGTTGGAAGCCGCGCGGGTCGATGGCGCAGGCCCACTGAAATTCTTTAAAGACATTCTGATGCCGCTCTCGATCACCAATATCGCCGCACTGTTCGTGATCATGTTCATTTACGGCTGGAACCAATATCTATGGCCGCTGCTGATTACCACCGATCCGGACTACTACACCATCGTAATGGGTATTCAGCGCATGACATCGGAAGAGAACCCGCAGTGGCATCTCATCATGGCCGCCGTGGTGATGGCGGCTCTGCCACCGGTATTAGTGATTTTGCTCATGCAACGCCTGTTTGTGAAAGGCCTGACCGAGACGGAGAAATAACCATGGCCAGCATTACCTTGGAAGGGCTGAAAAAAACCTACGCGGGCAACGTGGCAGCGGTCAAAGGCGTCGATTTACATATCCAAGATGGCGAGTTCGTGGTGCTGGTGGGGCCTTCTGGCTGCGGTAAATCCACGCTGCTGCGCATGGTGGCAGGCCTGGAGAGCATCACTGAAGGCACGTTAAAGATCGGCGAGCGAGTGGTGAACCAACTTGAGCCCGCCGAGCGGGATATCGCCATGGTGTTCCAAAACTATGCCCTCTACCCCCACATGACGGTGTACAACAACTTGGCCTATGGCCTGAAAAATCGCGGCTTCAAGAAAGACGCTATTGAACAGCGGGTGCGCGCAGCGGCCAAGATGCTGGAAATTGAGGATTTTTTAGAACGCAAGCCGCGCAAACTTTCTGGCGGCCAGCGCCAGCGTGTGGCCATGGGGCGTGCATTAGTGCGCGAACCCGCCGCGTTTCTGTTTGACGAGCCGCTCTCTAACCTGGATGCCAAGCTGCGCGTCCAGATGCGCGTCGAGATCAAGCAGCTTCAGCGGCGGTTAAAAACCACCAGCCTCTACGTGACCCACGACCAGCTCGAAGCAATGACGCTGGGTGACCGGCTCGTGGTGCTCAATGCCGGACAGATCGAACAGGTAGGCACCCCAATGGAGATCTACGCCCGACCGGCCACCATGTTCGTGGCGGAGTTCATCGGCTCCCCCGCCATGAACATGCTGCCGCTGGCCTACCTGCAGCAGCAGGACACCCAAGGCGTGCTAAGCCAGTTGCCAAAAGAGACCGATACCGTCGGCATACGCCCAGACGATATGCAGCTCACCCTACCAACAGTGCCTTACGTCACACTAGACACGACCTTGATGCTGTTCGAGGCTGCTGGTGCAGAGAGCCATCTCTACGTTAACTTGGCGGGCAGCGAACAGCCTACGGTGATTCGCACGGCAGGCCAGCCGCCGGTGCGTGAAGGCGAAACGCTGCAGGTATATGTCACCGGTGATGCGCTGCATCCGTTCAACAGCACCACTGGCAAGCGCACCTTTCATTAGTACGTAAGTACCTAGCGCCTTCGGCGGGTGGCCAAGCTACTCGCCCTGGGCAAGATCGGTAATGCGTCCTTCAGGTTGGTAAAACACCTCACCAAGTGCCGCGATGTGGTCACGCAGCATTTCCCAGTCCGTATTGCCCACGATGGTGTTACGGCCATCATCATAGGCGGCCCCTAGCGCCGCGTGGCTGTCGCCGCCCGCTGCAGTAAAGTTATTGGTTGCCACGGTATAGGTGGTATCGGGATCAATGGCCTGCATCGCGCCCTCTCGATTCACCTTCAAGCTCACCACCCGCTTCCCCACCGGCAAGCGACTGTCGAAGACCAACTCTGTCCCAGCGGAGACCTGCAAAAAGCCACCGTTCTCTTCTGGGGCGTTGGCGAGCGCAATTTCAAAAGTCTCCAGCAGTTCAGCGCCCGTCACTTCCAGCAGCGTGAGGCGATTGCCAAACGGCTGCACGGCAATCAGATCGCCCACCGTGACCTCGCCTTTGGGCAGCGCTTCACGAATACCGCCGCTATTTTGAAACGCCATGATGGTGTCTGGCGCCACCCGCTGTGCGGCGTAAAGCTGACCATCGGCAATCAAGTTACCCAGCACCGTTTCATTTGCACGCACGCTCATGGCATCGCCCTGACCGTGACGAGGGTTCGGCAACGCAAGGATAGCCGCTGCGCCCACCTGCTGATCACGCAGGGTTTCAATCGCTTCCGTAAACGGGGCGAGCTGTGCCAACGCAGCCTCATCCGGCGTGCGCTCTTCGGTGGCAAGTAATTCACCGCTGACCGTTTGAACCACGCCTTCTGCATCGAACGTCACCTGCATCACACCTAGATACTTTCCATACTCACCCGCTTGGCCGATGGCCGTCGGTGCTTTCGCATCACCCGCTGAGAAGTGGCTCACCAGCGTCGGCGGCGTTACCTGCGTGTGACTATGGCCGCCGATGATGATATCGATACCCTCAACATGCCGAGCCAACAAACGATCATTGCCGACGCTGGGGTCGCTGTCATAGCCTAAGTGCGTGAGGGCAATAATCTTATTGACCCCTTGCGCTTCAAAGGCCGCCACCATGGCGTCCGCCGCTTCACGGTAATCGCTAATGGTGACCTCACCAGGGCTGGAAATCGTTTCACTGTCCTGTGTGCTCAAGCCGAAAATGCCGATCTGCTCGCCATCTTGTTCCACAATGATGCCGTCATAGAGATAGCCCGCCTGCGGTGAAGCACTGACCGATTCACCCAACCGCTCAGCGAACTCAGGGGCAGCAGTAAAATCCAGGTTCGCGCCCAGAATGGGGAAATCAGCCTCCGCGAAAAAGGCCGCCAGCGCCTGATGGCCGCCCTCGGGGCTCCCTAAATCAAACTCATGGTTACCGGGCACAAAGGCGTCGTAACCCATTGCGTTCATAAAGGCCAATGCGTCTTGGCCCTGGAACTCGTTGAAATAGAGCGTGCCGGAAAAAATATCGCCTGCGTCCAGCAGCAGGCCATCGCCATAGGTGGCTTTCGCCTCATTGAGCGTGGTAATCAGTGACGGATAAGCATCGGTGTGACCATGCAAATCGTTAGTATGGTAAAGGGTGAGGGTAAACGACTGCGCCAATGCTGCTGGGGTAACTGCCCACAGCGCTGTCCCTAGCGTGATACCTGTTCGTAACGCATCCATAACCATGCTCCTTGTCGAGTGAGGGGGCTAGGCCATTAGTCTGTCATCTGCACGTGATCATACCGTCACCTTGACTACACCTAAGTGTCACAGTGAACTGCCACCCTACTGCTGATCATAACGAGCGACTACCGCTAGGTAGTCACCGCAAAAAAAACAGCTGAAGGGAACATGACCATGACCATGACCATGACCATGACCATGACCATGACCATGACCATGACGAGAACACTGTTAACGATGGCGATAGCCGCCGCAACCTTTACCGTGTCTACCGCCCACGCCAATAGCGATTTAAGCAACGTATGCCCCACTCCTATCCGCATGGCCGATACCGGCATTGAAGGAATGGGCCCGCTCGCAGAAGCGTTTGGCCCCTTTGCTGAAGCGTTTGAGGAGACCACCGGCCTCACGCTTGAGATGTTTAGTCTGAGCAACCACACCGCCGCAGGCACTGCGCTGCAGTATGATGACGTAGACCTCGTATTTGCAGGTCCGTCTGAGTTCGTCTTGTTCGACCGCGAAAGCGACATTGAAATTCTGTTTGCGATTGAACGCCCCCACTACGGCAGCAGCTTTTATGTTCCCGCCGATAGCGATATTCAGTCGCTGGAAGACCTGGCAGGCCACCGGGTCGCTTTGAAAGACGTGGGCTCAACCAGCGGCCATATTTTCCCAAGCCAGATGCTGGTTGATGCGGGGCTGGATATTGATCGCGACCTTGAGATTATTATGGCTGGCGATGCCCGTATTGCAGCGCTGGTTAACGGCGATGTGGATGCCATGGGCGGCGGTAACCGCGATATCGAAGAGATTCAAGCGATGGACCCGAACGGCGAGTATCGCGTGATTGCCACCAGCAACGTACTGCCTGGCGACCCAGTGGTGATGCGCGGATCGCTAGACGACGCCTGCAAAACAGCACTGCGCAGCACTCTGGAAGAGAACAGCGACACCCTGTGGAACGCGCTGATTGCCACCGACCGCAACGAAGATAAGTTTTTAAACCGCGACTCCTCGCTGGGCTTTGACCGCACCAATGAAGATTACGATGTCGTGCGCCAAGCCTACGAAGCAGCAGGCATTCCGCTCTAATTCGTTTTCAACCGCTCCCTTTATCGTGATCGCACAGGGACGTGCGTTGATCAAGCAAAGGCTCTTTGAGTACCAAGACACGGTAGGTCTCTCATGTCTGTCGTTTCACTCTCCCTCCTGGCATCTGCGCAGGAGGTTTTTGTATGAATGCCATCGATCTTTCTAACGTTCACAAACATTACGGCAGCTTACATGTCCTGCGTGGGCTAACGCTCAGCATCCCCAAAGGGGAGTGTGTCATTTTGCTGGGGGCCAACGGCTGCGGTAAATCCACGCTGATGCGCTGTATCAATGGCTTAGCCCCCCACGATCAGGGCGACATTCACATTTTCAACGAATCGCTTTCGCAGATTTCCAAACCGCGTTTGCGCACACTGCGTCAAAAAGTTGGCGTGGTTTTTCAGCAGTTTAACTTGGTACAGAACGTCAGTGTGTTTCAAAACGTGCTGTATGGCGCACTGGGCCAGCAGCGCCTTGGCTTACTGTCGACACTCTCTTGCACCGCGAGCCAAACGCTTCGCGAGCGCGCCATGCAGTCGCTGGACCGGGTGGGTTTGGCCCATAAGGCCCTGGCAAGCTGTCGCGAGCTATCAGGCGGTCAACAGCAGCGCGTCGCCATTGCCAGAACGCTGATGCAGGACGCCCACATCATCATCGCGGATGAGCCCATCGCCAGCCTGGACCCGAAAGCGGGCCGCGAGATTATGGATCTGCTGCTAGAGGTAGTGAGCGAACGTGGGCTCACTGTGCTGTGTACGCTGCATCAGCTAGAGCTAGCGCAACAGTACGGTGACCGTATTGTGGGCATGAAAGCGGGCACCGTAGTGCTTGATACGCCTCGCGAGGCGGCCACGCTGAGCGATATGCAGGCGCTCTATCAAGGTGACACCCGTGTCGAGCAAACGCCCTCATCCTCCACGACCCACCAACCGCTTAGGGCGATCTAACATGCCATCGAAGCTACCGCCAACTGCCAGCCTGCCTCCCCGTTTTCGCCGCCCTTCCCTGTTTGTTTGGGGCATCAGCCTCGGCTTTTTAGCGCTGTTTATACAAGGCGTCATGGCCACCAATGTCACACTCGAGCGTTTGATACGCGGGGCGACGAACCTAGGTCACTTCATAGGGCGGGCTTTCCCTCCGGATCTCAGCAATTTAGACGTATTGGCATGGTCGATGTATGAAACCCTCAACATTGCCATTGTCGGCGTAACGCTGGGCGTTATCCTCAGCGTGCCGTTTGCACTGCTGGCGGCGCGCAATACCTCCCCCGCCCCATGGGTGCGCTCTATCACGCGGCTGATGATTGCCACCATGCGCACCATTCCAGACCTTATCTGGGCACTGATCTTTGTGGTCGCGGTAGGGTTAGGGCCAATGGCGGGCGTGCTGGCCATCGTGATGGATACGATTGGTTTTGCCGCCCGCTTTTTCTCAGAACGGATCGAGGAAGTCCACCCTGGTCCCTCCGATGCGCTAACCGCCACCGGGGCCGGTAGGCTATCCGTGATTGGGGGTGCGATTTTGCCAGAAACCCTCGCCTCCATGACGGCCACCAGCTTATACAGCGTCGAAAAAGCGCTGCGTTCAGCGGTCACGCTAGGGCTGGTGGGCGCAGGCGGCATTGGCGTCGAACTCGCCGCCGCCATGCGGCTGTTTAACTACGACCGCGCGCTCACCATTATTCTGGTGATCCTTGTGGTGGTGATTGGTTTTGAGCAGCTCTCGTCGCAAATCCGCAAGCGCGTGATCTAAGGCATGCCCAGTCGGCTCAAGGCACGTCTACCAAGGCAACTGTTCGCCATTGGAGTGCCAGAAGCCGCCGCTATTCTCTAAGTTGAGCGCTGTGATGCAGGCGGCAATGCCCGTTGCGGCTTCCTGGGGGCTGATGTGGCCGCCAAAGTTGACCATCCGGGTTTTCACATAGCCCGGATGCAGCTGTGCCACGGCGATGCCGCGAGGCTTGAGATCGATGGCCAGCGATTTACCAAAGGCGTTCAGCGCCGCTTTTGACGCGCGATAGCCGTAGCGGCCGCCTGAGTCGTTGTCGGCTAAAGAGCCCATCCGGCTGGTAATATTGGCGATTTTACTGCCCTTTTTCATCAGCGGCAGAAGCGCTTCGGATACTCGTAGCGGTGCATAGGCATTGATTTCCATCTGCTGGCGTAGGCTGTCGATCTCGATATCTCCCAGCACATCATCGCGCAGCAGACCCGCGTTGTTGATCAACAGATCAATGGTGTGCCCGGCTAACGCCGCAGAAAGGCGCGCGATATCGTCGTCCTGGGTCACATCAATGTCTTCTATCACGTTGACGGCGACACGATCTAACTCATCAGACGTTTGGCGACACACGCCGATGACTTTCCATCCCTCCTGTTGATAATGCTCAGCCAGGGCTAACCCTACGCCCCGATTTGCGCCTGTAATCACAACGATGGACGACATACTCTCTCCTTAAACACACAATTAAATAATAAAACAGCATAACGCAAAAAGCCGATGTGTCATGAACACATCGGCAAAAACGATCTTTCAAAGCTTAAAACATTAAGGAACCTAGGGCATGAATTAAACCCAGACGCTCACTTAGAAGTGATAACGCGCACCTACCGCGTAATACAGGTCATCTTCGTAGCTATTCACCGCATCTTCGTTGGCATCGTTCAACTCAACGAAGACATCGAAGTTGTTGGACAGATCGTAATGCGCGGCAGCGGCCCAGGCATCGCGGCTGTCGGAAACGTTGTCCAGCTCGATGTTGTAGTAATCGAGGTAGAACGTCCATGCGCCAGTAGCGAAGGTGCCACCCAGACCAACGGTGTCAAAGCCGCCGCCCTGAGTGTCACTGTCACCGCGGGTTTCGTAACCCAAACGTGCCGAGAAAGCGTCATTGATGGCGTATTCAGCGGTCGTACCCACGCGTGTTTCACCATTGCCACCGCCACGAACGGTATCTTCGACGTAACCCAGCGCCAGGCGCAGCGGGCCAGTGGCATAAGTTACGCCCCCTTGAGTAGCGATCACGTTCCCTTCGCTGGTTTGATCAGACGGCTCCAAACCACGCTCTGAAAAATGCTTAGCGGCAATGAATGCTTGGAACCCATTCAGGTCCGGCGTCATATACGCCAGAGAGTCACCCCGTGCTTGCAGGCCACCACCTGCAAACTCGTAGCCGCGCTCGACATACACGTCGAATACACCCATCACTTCGCTGTCGTAGAAGCTATCGAAGTTACCTGCAGTAAAAGTACCGTACTGCTCACTATCCAGCCCAATGTAGCTGTTACGCACTTCGTCAAAGCCAGACGCTTGATTCCGCTCATCGCCCGTGAAACGCCACTCTACGCGGGCAAACGCGCGCAGATCAGAGGTGATTTGATGGCCAGCAGTAATACGTAAATGTAGGGTCCCGGATGATCAAATCGCCTATAGAAGTTATCCTCTGCTAGCAGCGAGGGAGCTTCTTCAGCAATTCATCCGGGAGCAAGTTCATGGACATCAAGCTGCATAAACAAGCGACCACGACA